>JANRLT010000067.1 GCA_033762255.1 Pirellulales bacterium
GGACGCTGACGCCGGGGCTATCCGGCGGATGGACGCTGGGGGATGGGGACTTTGACGGCGTCATCACCCCTGCCGACTATCTGCCCATTGACAGTAACATCGGCTCGGGCGTGGGGAATCCGCTGGGGGGAAATCACCCGGTGGTCACGGCAATTCCGGAACCGGGACTAGTCACGCTAATCCTAGTCCTGATGGCTGCTGGCGTTTGCAATCCTTGGCATTTAGCCACGATGTGGCGTCTACAAAAGAGAGGATGTGTGACGTAAGTATTTGGTTGGTAATGAATTACGGCGGAATCATGCTTTTTGCTAAACTTTGGGTTATTTGGAAGACAAAAATGACATTTACCCCTAAAATCAAGGCGTCATTTCTGACCGGCAATTAATTCATTTTGAAATTTAGGGGAGCGGAATCATGGGCAAATTCAAACGCATCGACAGCGTGGTCCTGGCGGGATGGGTTTTGGCTGGATGGCTAGCGCTGGAAAATTCCCGAGCTTGGGCGGTTAATCCGGGCGGGACACCGATCAACGGCGCGACGGGACAACAAGTGGTGGATGCCGGCACCACGCAAACCCACGACGGTTTGCGCAGAAACCAAGTCATCGTACAGCCAGGCGATATCGAGGGGGGGACATTTTTGATCGTCAACCCAGCGGAGGGAGAAACCCAAAGCGCGGTCATCATCGATAATCGCACGATCAATGACGGGAGCGGAACACCGGGACTGACAATCGGTGAATACGGGTCGATGGATATCACAAACAACCATCTGATCCTGTTTTACATGGATGATTCCACGGATCCGAACCCCTGGGAGCAGATCATCGAACTATTAAATAATGAATATTTTGGCAACTCGCCGCAACCGCGGCTATTTAGCCAACAGTATTTGGATTCTAGCGGTGAAAAAATCTTGGTCGCGGTGGACAACACCCGCACCATGTATGGGGATACCGTCAATTCCTACTTTGATCTATTCCTGGGTGACTCCGCCGAGGGGAACAATTATCGCCAAATTATCGTCAAGCTGGCGCTACCGGGAGATTACAATCTGGATGGGGTGGTTAACGCGGCGGATTACCAAATTGTAAATACTTACCGTGGAAGCCTCTTTACAAATGGGATTGGCGGCTGGATCTTTGGCGATGGCAACCTGGATGGCGTGGTCAATGAAGAAGATGCCGCCCTTGTCACCCAATTTTTGGACCGCGATATTCGGGAAAATGTCGTCCTGGGTGGCAGTCCCAATCCGCTGATTGGCGTGACTCCTATTCCGGAACCATCCTGGCTTATGGGAGCGTCGCTGGCGATGGTCGGCGGTTTGTGGATTTACGTAAAGAAGCGCCAAACCACACTGGTTAGCTAGTAGAAGCCGTTTTTACAGCGCTGCGGATCGGTGAGCCGCACCCGGCGGGTGAGTTATCTTGTTTTTTACAAAAACTGTTCCAAAAAACGCACGTCGTTTTTGTAAAATTCGCGGATGTCGGCTACCTGATGCCGCCGCGCGCAGACCCGTTCCACCCCCAAGCCAAAGGCAAAGCCGGTGAACTCGTCAGGGTCGTAACCGACCGCGCGAAAGACGTTGGGATCGACCATGCCCGCCCCCCCCATTTCGATCCAGCGGTCCCCCCAACTCATATCGACTTCGACGCTAGGTTCGGTAAAGGGAAAAAATGACGGGCGAAAGCGGATATGCACATCCCGCCCAAAAAAACTGGTGGCAAAGAGCCGCAGCGTGCTTTTAAGATCGGCCATCGTGACCTGCCGATCCACCAATAGCCCCTCGATCTGATGAAACATGGGATAATGCGTGGCGTCGGCGTCGTCCGGTCGGTATACCCGGCCCAGCGAAATAATCCGAATCGGCGGGCGGGTTTTTTCCATCACGCGGATTTGCACGGTGCTGGTTTGGCTGCGCAGCAATAGGGGGCGAGAGCAGTCCGCGGGTGAAGTTGCTCCTTTTTCGCCTAAATTAGCCGCTAGTTTTTCCGCCGTGCGTAAATAAAAATTTTCCAGCGGATCACGCGCCGGATGGGATAACGGTATATTGAGTGCCTCAAAATTATGCCACTCGTCTTCGATTTCCGGGCCATCCACGGCTGTAAATCCTAGCCGTCCCATGATTTCCTTAAGGTCCTCGATGGTTTGGGTCAGGGGATGCAAATGGCCCAAGCGGGGAAGGGTGCCGGGAAGTGTGACATCAAAGGGGGAGGATGTCACATCGGGAGCGGCCTCGAGCCGTGATTGCGCGGCGGTCCAGGCGGCCTCGATTCGTTCCTTGGCCGCGTTAAACTGTTTGCCTGCGGCGGGCTTATCGGCGGCGGGAACGCCTCCCAGCCCTTTTTGCGCGGTTTTTAACCGGCCACTTTTTGCGCCCAGAAAATCGACGCGGGCGGATTCTAACTGGGCTGGCGTGGACGCGCGGGCAAACGCGGCTTCCGCCGCGCTGGCCAAGGTATCCAATTCCGCCAAGAAGTCAGCCAATGCCATATCCGTATCGGCTGAAAAATTAGAGTTTTAACGCGCTTTTGACCAGCGCGGTCACCACGGCAAATCCCGCGGGATCATGGATGGCCATGTCGGACAAGATCTTGCGATCAAGTTCGATATTGGCCAATTTTAATCCGTGGATGTATTGGCTATAGCGCAGACCGGCCATTTCGGCGGCGGCGCTCAGGCGAATAATCCATAACCGGCGAAAGTCGCGTTTGCGGCGGCGACGATCACGATAGGCATACACGCCCGAGCGAACCAAGGCTTCCTTGGCGGTACGCAGCAACTTGCGCCGCCCGCCAACAAAGCCTTTTACTTTTTGAAAGAGACGCTTTTTCCGTTTACTACGGGGAACTGCACTGGTAATACGCATGGCGTAGGGACTCCCTTATGAGGAATCAGGGGTAAGGCCAGGCCTGGCATACGATATGCCAAGTTCATGCCCGCTTACCTGGGGGGAATGCTGTTTCGCCATCTGGTTGACCAGACAACAATAAAATCAGCTTCCTGCGGCGTATTTTGTACACGCGGGCCGCACGCGCTTTCTATGGGGCGACTGGCAGGGTTGCTAGACCCCACAGGCACCTAAATACATTGCAGGCGTCTAAAACTGCCGACGTCCAAATAGGACTAGTAACTGTGCTTGCCCAGGGCTTCGACGATGCGCGGGGTATCGGGCTGGGCCAGTACCGCCGTCCCCCGCAAGTTGCGGCGGCGCTTCTTGGACAGGCGGGTGTTCAAGTGGCTGGTTCCGGCCTGGCGATGTTTGACCTTGCCATTGGCCGTGACGCGAAACCGCTTTTTGGTTCCCTTGTGGGTTTTGAGCTTGGGCATGGCTATCCTAACAAATTTGGTAGTAGCAATTGGTAATCACACAGTGTAACATTTTTTCTGGTGCGGGGGCAATCCCCGTATCGGCACTTTTTTTATACGGAAATGAGGCACGTGGTGGGCCTTTGACGACCGGGTTCCCCGCTTTACGCAAAGGCCCCACTGTGAAAACCAAGATTTTCCAGGTTTTGGCGAACTTGCCGGGTGGTAATGACTTTCTGACCGGTGAACCGGCTTATATAACGTTGACAGGCTAAATGCCAACATTTCTTTCCCCTTTGCAAACAATCCCCAGGCCGAGCCGCGTTTTTGGTAAATCATGAGCACTTCCTCCCAGAATGATTATCCACTTCCCACGGCCACTCCCGAAGAACCCCGCGGCTTGTTCGGCGGAATTTTTCAGGCCCTGGGGCAGTTTATTTATTGGGTGGTGCTTTTGCCCGTGCGGTTGTTTCAAGCGCGGCGGGAATTGCCTAACACGTTGACAATTTATTCCGTGCATCCCAGCTTTTTTTTGTGGCTGCTGGTGGCGGTGGGATTTAGTTTTGCGGCGGTCGTGCAACAGTGGCCGGACACGGCATCGATCCTCGGCTGGGCTTATGTGTGGGTTCTGCTCTATTTTCTATGCACGCTGTTGTATGATTTTAGCTTTAAAAAGCTGGCCCTATGGGTCGGCATTTTTTTGCTGATCTGGCTGATTGCCAAATATTTTGAGATGCTGCAATCGATTGTGATCGTGGGGCATTTGATCCGTTACTTGACCAGCTTGGATCCCCGGTTGGATCCCGGCACGGCGACTGTGCTAAGCTGGCTCTTATTATTACCTTGGGTGGCGGGTATTGCGCAAATGGTGCTCAATGGCCGCAAACGGATTACGCCGAATGACATTAGCGAATTTCATTTTGGCGAAGGAACGGAAATGACCGACCGGACGGGGTTGCGCTTTCGCACCAATTACCGCGATATTTTGGAGACGCTGCTGACTTTTGGGGGGGGGGATTTGATCGCGGTGGACAACCACCAAAAGGAGATCAAACGTTGGAATAACATCGTGGGACTTTATTTTTTGTGGGGGCATCTGGATCGGATCTTGCACCAGCGCGCGGTGGTGGAAACGACCGATGAAGAGCTGGGGGAAGAGCAATAATCCCCCGCCCGGCGGGCTTTTCGGCAGGCGCCCCCTTTCATCATTGCGGTTTGTCCCGGGGGGGAATGCAAACCAAATTCTTTTTTGCCACTGCCGGGCAATCGTGGTAGGCTAAAGGCACTGGATCGTAACCTTTCCCTGGACCATCCTTTACTGAGTCCAGTCGCCACACGGGATGCGCCATGTTTCGCGGACCATGCCAGACAAAAGTGCCGCGCCGTTGGGAATAATCCACTTGCTCTGTCTCCGGAGATACTCTCGTGGAAGAAGATAACACCGAACAACTCTTGATCGAGCGCGTGCGGTCCCATGAACCCGCGGCCATGAGCGAATATTTGATGTACAAGCGCTTGCCGCTCTTGGCGTTTATCGAGCGGCGGTTGGGGGGGGCTCTCAAACGCAAGCTAGAGCCGGAGGACATTTTTCAGGAAGTCAGCGCCGAAGCGATGCGCAGCCTGGAATCCTTGGATTTTAGCCAAAAAGAACCCTTTAGCTGGCTGTGCCAATTAGCCGAACGGCGGATTATTGACGCGCACCGCAGGCTGATATCCAGCCAAAAGCGCGCCGCGGGGCGCGAGGTGGGTATCCACGGCGACGCCGAAAGCAGCCGGGCCGGGCTGGTCAATTTATTGATTGCCAGCATGACCACGGCCAGTCAGGCGGTCTCGCGCGATGAAAAACAACTGCGGTTGTTAAACGCCATGGCCCACCTGCCGGAGGACCAGCAAACCGCCCTGCGACTGCGATATGTGGACGGCCTGCCATCCAAGGATATCGCCGAGCGGCTGGGAAAATCCGACGGCTCGGTGCGGGTCATGCTAACCCGTTCGCTAGCCAAATTGCAGCAGTTGCTGGGAGTGAATCCAGAAGAAGACAATTAAAAATTGAAAATTAAAAATTGGCTATTCAAGACCTTACTTCTCCCCTTTGCCGCCCGTTGCTAGCGACACCGCCACCAATACCAAAAAGCTGAGCGGCAAGGTGACAATCGCCGGTTGATTAAAAGGAACCCAGGCATATTTGGGGTCCAGCTTGTAGACATTGGCAAATGCCTCGCCGCTGGACAAGACCCAACCCAGCGAACTGAGCAATCCCACCAAGATCGAGGCGGTGATCCCCTGGCGGGTGGTCCTGGGCCAAAATAACAGCATCACCAACGCGGGTAAATTCGCGCTGGCCGCGATGTTAAACGCCCAACCGACTAAAAACGTCACATTAAAATTTTCAAATAAAATCCCCAGGACAATACCAATCCCCCCCACCACAACCGCCGCGACCTTGCCCACCAGGACCTTCCCCACGTCGGTCAGATTTAACTTTAGCAATCCTGTGGCCAAATCATGGGCCACCGCGCCGCTGGCGGCCAAAATCAGTCCGCTGACCGTCCCTAGCACGGTGGTAAAGGCAATGGCGCTAATCAGCGCGAATGGCAATTCGCCAAAACCGCGCGACAACAGCGGCGCGGCCATGTTACTGTCCGTGGGATCAAGCACGCCGCTGGTCATGGCCCCCAGGCCCAGATACAAGGTTAAGATATAAAAGCAGCCAATGCTGGCGATTCCCACGACAGTGCTTTTACGGGCGGAAGCTTGGTCTTTGACCGTGTAATAGCGAATCAAGATATGCGGCAGCGAGGCCGTCCCCGCAAACAGGGCCAGCATCAGCGATAAGAAGTTGAGTTTGGCATAAATATCATTGGTGCGAATTCCCGCAAAGGTGGGGCTGCCGCCGGGAGTTAATAGCTCCGCACCGCTCAGCACTTGTGGGTAATAAATTGTGGTGACAGCGCCGCTGGATTCTGTGATCGGCAGTTCCTTGCGCCAAGAGACAATTTGGCTATGCTGTAAAACTGACAAATACGTGGCCGGGTCCAGGGGGCCGGTCGACTGTGGGGTTTCGGCGGTTGGGGGCGATGCCAGGCTGCTATGCGGTAACTTTAAAATTTGACCCACGGGATAAAGCTCTGCTTTGCCTTCTCCCCGGCCCTGCGGCAGGCCATTGGCCAAGGTAGGTTGGCCCGGTTGTTTAGTGATAAACTGGGTTGCGGCGATTTGCGGCGCTGCTGGAGCGGGCTCGCCCGTTACGGACGGTATAACGCGCCAAATTTCCAGTCGGCCGGTACTGGCGCTTTTTAGTCTCACATACGGTTTGCCTTGCCAGGGGCTGGCGGTGGGCAATACCTCTAGGTCAGGATTTTTTTCGAGCAAAAGCGGTAAGCTAGTCGTTTGATAAGCTGCGAAAGCATTATTTCCGGGTTGGGGAGCGGTTGTTAATCCCCGCGCTAATATTCCATATGTTAAAACTCCACAAAATAAAACCAGCAATCCTCCCTTGATAAACTGCACCCAAGTGGTCGAGACCATTCCCGCCATGACCACAATGAGAATCACGATGGTACCCACTAACACCACGCCCCAGGAGGAATCAATGCCCAAGAGGGGGCGAATGAGCGCGCCGGCCCCGACCATTTGGGGAATCAAATAAAAGATGCTGACCACCAACGTGCTAATCGCGGCGGTCAGGCGGATGCCTTTGCTATGAAAGCGATTGTCCAAGGCGTCCGCGAACGTAAACTTTCCCAATCGTTTCAGTGGTTCGGCAATCACCAAGAGCGCGACAATCCACCCCGCGAGGTAACCGATCGAATATAAAAATCCATCATAGCCATAAAAGGCAATCATGCCGCAAATGCCCAAAAACGACGCCGCTGATAAGTAATCCCCGGCAAAGGCCACGCCATTCACAAACCAAGGTATCTGGCCATGCGCGGCATAATAACCCGCGGCGGATTTAGCCTTTGAGCCTAAATAAAAACTAATCCCCAGCACGCCCAGCACGAACGTTACAAACACGCCCAGGGCCAAACCGGAAGCTTCATAGATCATGGCTGGCCGTCCCTCGCGCGTGGGGAAGGGGACTGTGCCGCAGAGAGGGAGGGCTCCGTCATCTTTCGGTTACGACTAAGGAACATGTATAGGAACGCGATCACAATCGCCCCCACAATCAGCCCAATGCCATAACAAATGGCCAAATTCGGCCCCAATGGAGTTTCCCAGGCAAGACTATCCGGGGCAAAGCTGGCCCACAACATAAAGATGCCATAAAACAGGCAGTAACCGGCAAACAGTGCCAATCCGAGGCGGGTTTGTCGAGCACTAACAGCATCAAGCCGGAAAGCGTCCGGGCTGGCGGCGGTATTTGTGGTGGAAGGGGCGGGCTGGGACATAAGGGGCCAAGATACCGCCCCCCGCGACCAACTTCAAGGGAAATTCTGTGATTCCCCGCCCGTACCGCATCTCAATATTACGAACTACTTGCACAATCCATGACCAGACAACCCCTCTGGGGCGGGTCCATTTGCGTCGCGCGCTTGGAAAAACTATCGCTCAAGGATTGAATTATATTGTTAAAAAGCTTGCTGGACCTCGGCCTGAGTCGCGTCCGAATTCCCCGGAGAATTTACCTGGTCCGATAGCGGCTGGTGATCGCCGGGAGGCGTGGTGGGTGCTGGCCAGGAACCCAGGGGAGCAGTTTGTGCGACGATACCAGAGTTGCGGTTAGCGCCCATCCTGTCCGCCGCGCGGCGTCCCGTCCCCTGATGATCGCTCCAGCGGCGTCCCCAGGCTTGGCCAATGGGAACGGTAATAAATACCAAACCCAGGCCCAGTAACAATCCGCCTGCCGCGCCCCCCAAGACAATAATCGTGGGCGTGGGGCCAATGGGGGCCGTTCCCGCGTCCGGCTGGTCCTGCGGAATCAGAACGCTGGTATTAAATGCCGCGGCCAGGCTGGCTTGGGCATCGGATAAACCTTTTTGGGCTTTGAACAAGAGTTCATTGCGTTGTTTCACTTCCGCCTGCAGATTAGCATACGGGGCGCGCATGCTGGCCAATTGTTGCAACCGTGATTCCACTCGATTTAGTTCATCCTGCAAGTTATCAATTTCGTGCCCGCTGACTTGCAAGTCGGTCTCCAAGCCGGTCATGGTGGTGTCCAGTTCATTTGTCAGTTCCAAACGCACGGCCTGTTCAATCAACCGCGCGGAGGTTACCTCGGGATGATCGGGCGTCATCCGCCCCAACAGACTGGCGGTTTTGATCTGGGCGTCGACCAGTCCTTCCTTCATGCGTTTGAGCGCGGGGTTGAGTTCGAACAACCGCGTCGGGGCTTCGGCCAGGCGGTTGGGGTCGGCCTTGGCCCGTCCCAATAACAATAGCAACTGATTGTTTTGATCCCTTTTGCTCCGTTCGGTGCGAAGGCGTTCCTTGATATGATTGGAGGATTCGCGCAGGTTGCTATTGCCGGCGGCCCCATCAATGATGGTCCGCAATTCGCCGATATCCGCGCCCACGCCAATTTCCAATTGCTCCAGCTTGGCGGTTGCCAGTGTCAGTTCTTTTTGAGCTTGGGCGACGGATTGGGTGTACTCGGTAATCAGGCTTTTGGCCCGCTCGGCGCGCAAGGTTTGCAGCCGTGATTGAATTTCGGCCAGGACGGCGGAATTTAACTGCTCGGCCCGCGAGGATGTTCGCGCCTCGGTCGCCAGATAGATCATGTCCGTTTTGCCAAATTCGCTCCCCTTGGGTGGACTGACGGTGATTTTAGCAATGGTTTCTTCTATCTCGGCTTTGCCGGGATACGCGGGATCAACGGAGCCATCCGCGGGACCCAGGGTCTTGAGCGCGGCCCCTACCACGGCGGGATTTTTTGCGATTTGCACGATGCTTTCTTGCGCCGCCTTCAAACTGTCCGGCGAGGCAAAACGTCCCAACGGTTGTTGCGGGTTGTCCGACCCCTCGTCCCGCAAGACGGCCGCCTGGGTTGCTTTCCATTTTTGGGATTTCACGCCCGCGTAAACAATCGCCAGCGCCGTTACGATAATAGTGGGTACCATCCACAGCAGATAATAGCGGCGCAGATTAGCGGCAATTGCGGCAAAATCCACCACGGGACGAACGGGAGCGGACATACAAGACACCTACGACAGGAAATGATTGCAAAATCCCAGGTCTTAAAATGTAGGTTGAATTTTGCGGTTGGGGGCCAAGGACGCTTTGATGGAGTTCCAGTGTCCGCCAACCGGAAAATTCCAATTATTCCTGACGTATCAATTGTTGCGCAATTGAGGGGATATCCCGGTTTGGGTGGGAAGTAATCAGCAGCGAATACGTGTTTGCTAAGCTAAAGTTGTAGGCCCACCATTATTCCCGCACATGGCCGAAGCCGCTCAATGCGTCCCCAATGGCAGTCTCGATCTCGGCGCAATGCTCCGCTGGGGGTCGCGATCAACCATATTGCCAACTCATTTGTTTAACCTGACCCGCTGTTAAATGCCCACGCTCCTTGAAACTCCGCTTCCGCCAAACTCCCTGCATTTTGCGGACATGGGGGGGATGATCTCGACCGCGGATATCTTGGCCGAACAAGCGGCTCAAGGTTGGAGCGTGAATGAAATTCGCACATTGCCGGAACTACTGCAATTGCGCCCCGCGTGGAATCGCCTGGCGGGGCAAACTGCCGGTGCCACGCACTTTTTGACATTGGATTGGCTGGCGACTTATTGGCGGCATTTTGGCCAGGATCAACAACTGCGTATCCTGGTGGTGGCCACGCAGCCCCAGCTTGACGGCGGCGCAACCAAAGCTTCCTTGCCAGCCGCGGCGACCATCGTGGGTGTCCTGCCCATGGTGCTAAGGCATGAACAAACGGCCTTGGGATTGATCAGGGTGCTGACCTTCCCCCTGGACGGGTGGGGATGTTTTTATGGGCCGCTGGGGCCTTGTCCGGATTTAACCCTGAGTCATGGTTTGAAATACTTACGCGCTCAATCCCGCGATTATGATTTGCTGGATTTGCGCTGGATTGATAATCGCCAGGGCTTGGGCGATTTATGCCAAACCATGCTACGCTCTCATGGGTTTTCCGCGGTCGAGCGGGTCTGGTTTCCCACCGCGCAAGTTGATCTAACGACCGGCTGGGACGAATATTGGGCCAGGCGGACATCGCATTGGCGAACAAATGTACGCAGCAATTTGAAAAAACTGGCAAAATTAGGCAGGCTAGGGTATCTGCGTTATCGCCCCCGGGGAGAGGAGTTCCATGAGCAGGATCCCCGTTGGGATTTATTTGAGCAATGCGTCGACTTGGCCGCGCATAGCTGGCAAGGGAGCCGCGCGGACGGCACCACGCTTTCGCATCCCCAAGTGCGGGAGTATCTTCGTGACGCCCACCAAACCGCGGCGCGCACGGGCGCGCTGGATTTGAATTTGCTGTACTGTGATGGACAACCGGTGGCGTTTGCCTACAATTACGCCCAATTTGGGCAAGTTTATGGCTTGCGGTCGGGCTATGATCCTAAATACAAGGCCCAGGGGGCGGGCACCTGCCTGATTTACCATATGCTGGAGGATAGCTGCCGGCGCGGTGATAACGGGTTGGATTTGGGGCCGAATAACCTGACGAGCAAGCAACCTTGGCTGACCAGCGTGGTCCCCAGTTACCGCTACTCGCACTTTACAGGTAGGTCGCTGTATGGCTGGCTGCAATGGCTCCGTTGGCGAACTGGCTAAGAAAATTTTATTGTGGGTGGAATTCATCCCGCCACTATGGATTGCGCCGCCACGAAAAAATCGCCAGGAATACGCATTTTTTGCGACAAAGCGATATTTACGAATGGCCCTCTGTCGGCTTAATTGGAATGTGTGGTGCAAACATGAGTCTATCTGATTTTTCCCCTGCAAAATGACAACACCGTGCCTCAACCAACCCAATTTAACGAATCGCACGAAGTCTCGCTTACCATCAATGGGATCATGCGAATTTTGGTGCAGGTTATCGGGATCGCGCTCATTTTAATTGGCTGTTATTTGGCGATCTCTGTCTGTCAAACGGTCCTGCAAATTGCCTTTGACCCCGCGGCTATCGAACCCGCCGTGACCGCCATGGCCAAGACCCTGGGTGTGGATAACGCCCAGATAAAAATCGACCAAGAAACCATCCGCCTGGGGGGGCTATTAGGGGGAACAGCCCTCTTTGGGTGGTATTTTTTGGGGGCGTTATTAACGATCACCCTGGTGAACGCCGGTGCCAGACTGGTTTATGGCGCCCACAGCGAGCGGCGGGAAATGCTGGCCGCCATGCAAGAGTTTTTGGCGACGGTGCGCCAAGAAGGTGAGCGCCGAAGGTAAAAGCCGACTCTTGCTATCAGAATAGTGTGGCGTGTGCGGTGCGGGAGAATCTATCCAGAATTGCGGTAAGTAACCACCGCTATCGACCCCGCCGCGGTTTACGCTTGCCGTGGCCGTTGCCAGACAGGGGTTCCAGCGAAACGATTAAGAGGGGTTCAAATGTCCGAGTATTACTGTCATCGTCTGTGACGATCACAATCCGCTTATTCATGGCCACAAATTCCGGATGTTTGACAGGTATTCGACGGCCATCGGCAAGACATAATTCAAATGGCTGAAACGGTTCGGCTTTGAGTGCGTAACGAATCGAGTTCAGGTCCATAATTCACCGTGTAAATAAATTTGCTAAATGCAAAATAATACAATAATAAATTTTAGCAACTTATTCCATCCGTGTCACGGCAATCATTTCCCATTTTTAGTCCTCTTGACATGTCGTTGCAGGCCGCACGCAATTAGTTCCAGCGGCCATAACTCCCCGTCAGCCCCATTTCCCTGAGTGCATATTTACGGCATAATAGTTGACTGTTATTCCTTTAGCCTACCTACGTTTATCACCGTTTCGTACTATGAAAAGTTGTGTTCTGGCTTATTCCGGTGGTTTGGACACCTCGGTCATTCTGGGTTGGCTCCAAGAGCAGGGTTACGCGGTGCACGCCGTCTATGTTGACTTGGGGCAACCGTGCGAGGACCGCCAGGCAATCCTAAATAAAGCCCGGCAATGCGGCGCGGCGTCCGCCCGGATTGTGGACGCACAAGAAGAACTCTGCCGCGACTTTGCTTTTCCTGTGATGCAATGGCAGGCCAAGTACGAAAATATCTACCTTTTGGGGACTTCTATTGCCCGGCCCCTCATTTCCAAGGTTTGCCTGCAAGTCGCACGCGAAGTGGGTGCGTCCGCTTACGCCCACGGCGCGACGGGAAAGGGGAACGACCAGTGCCGGTTTCAACTGGCGGCAGAGGCCCTTGATCCGGGGATCAAGCTAATCGCGCCTTGGCGGATTCCCGAATTTCGGCAAAAATTTCCCGGTAGAACGGAAATGATCGAGTTTTGCCGCGAGAAAAACATACCGGTCAAGGCCTCCCTGGCCAAGCCCTACTCGAGTGATGAAAATTGCCTGCACATCAGCTACGAAGCGGGCAAGCTGGAAGAGTTGGACGTCAACGGCGTGGAACTGGTCGAATTTGGGATGAGCGTCAGCCCGCAGGCAGCGCCTGATAAAATCGAATCCCTCACGCTGGAATTTGCCTCTGGTGTGCCGATCAAGCTGAATGGCCAACCACATAGCCCCCTGGCCATGGTTCAGGCACTGAACGCCATTGGCGGTCGCAATGGCGTGGGCCGGATTGATATTGTGGAAAATCGCTTTGTCGGGATGAAAAGCCGCGGCGTGTACGAGGCCCCCGGCATGACGATATTGTACGCCGCGCACCAGGCAATCGAGCAACTGACTCTGGACCGCGACCTGACGCATTTGCGGGATCGATTGGCTCCGGAAGTGGCTGAAATGGTGTATTACGGCTTTTGGTATTGTGCCAAGATGGACGCGCTGTTGGCGTTTATCCGCCAGGCCCAGCAATCGGTCACCGGCACGGTAAAGTTGAATCTGTATAAGGGGAATATTATGCTGGCCGGGCGTTCCAGTCCCGTCAGCCTGTATGATGCGGGGATCGCCAGCATGGAGGGGGGTGGTTCTTACGACCAGACCGACGCCGAGGGATTTTTGCGCATTCAGGGGTTGCCGCTGCGCGTGCAGGGACGCGTCCGCCCGCGGGAGTACTAGGCTCGTAGTGGTGACGTTCCGTCGCCGTTCTGGTTTTTGGTTGCTGGTTTTTGGATACCCCCGACGCGCACAAACCCGCCGCTGGCAGCGGCGGAAAGTGGGTGGCGGGGGCAACATCTCCGCCAAAAAAATCCCCTGGTCCATTTTTCTAAATTTGCTTGACGCCCCGCGGGCAACGCGCTACAATGCAACAGTTCCTTAGCGAGTGATCGCGTCTAGGGTCATGGGCGATCATCCGGATGGCAGCGTGGGGTGGCTATGTGTAACAAAGGACTTAACTTTGTGACATGGCCTGGAACAGCCCACGTTTCTTTCTACGCAAGGGAAGAGGCAGAAATCTTTGCGAAATTCACTTGTCGGCTGCCGCTGCGGCACAGTATGCGCGGTTTTTCCATTTGTTTGGCGAACCAGCCCATGCGGTTACTTGCGTGGTAACGGTGCTTGCTTTGGCGGAAGACGAGTCGTTTGCGCGTTAGCGCTCGCTTGAATTGTGATCGACCCACACACTTAATATTTCAGGGAGAGCCGTCATGCCCTCATTTTGGCGTTTGCCCCGCTTTTTGCGTTCGTTGGTGACAGGAAATGGCGATTTATCGGCGGACTTTGTGTCAAGCGGAACCCAGGGGCCAGTTGGTCCCGCACGCGGTGCTAAGCGCGCATTCCGTGGCTCGCACCGCCGCCAGCGACAGCGGGGCTATGAAGCGCTCGAACGGCGGGAACTGATGGCGATAGAGCTGGTGAGTAGTGTGGTTCTGCCAGTTGCGGAAGGTATACGGTATGTCCATCTTAAGCCTACCACCATTACAGATAGTGGCTTTGTAGGATTCTATAGTACGGATAACAATCTTGTTCCAGGAGACACCAACCGACGGATGGATGTCTTTGTGAAAGGTCCACAGGGGATTAAAATCGCTAGTGTGGACAGTCAAGGGAATTCGGCAAATAATAGTACTACCAATTCTGTACCGCTGTTGAGCTCTAATGGACGATTTGCGGAATTTTTCAGTTCCGCCACAAATCTGCTTCCCTCACCCCACCCTGCCAACAAAACATTTATCAAGGACTTGCAAACAGGCACAATCGACTATCCGATCAATAGCCCGTTGGCAGAAACTGTCTATGTTGGGGTGCAACATATAAGTGATGATGGCCGCTATCTGATTGTCAATTCGTCTGAGCAATTTGTCCCAGAAGATACAAATAACCTGCTGGATATCTACCTACACAACCGTGTTACAGGAGAATTCACACTCATTAGTGCCAATGAAAATGGTCTGGCAGTAGGTGTTAATTTGCAGGATACTCGAGTCGGTTTAACGGCTGATTATAGGTATTTTGCCTTTTATAGCGATGCGCTCAATCTTGCTCCCGGCGATACCCCAAAAACCACCGAATTGTATTTAAAAGATATGCAAACCGGGCAAATTGAGCTGGCAAAGAATAATACCGTGGGCATTATGTTGGCCACAAATCCCGCCGCGCCGCAACTAGATAAACAACTCCGTTTTCAGTTGATCCACCAGCCTAAGCCATTGCCAGACGATCAAAATAGCATATCAGATTTTTTTGTGCTGGACACATTTTCCCAAAATATGATCCGGGTCACTATTAATGCGGCGGGGGAGGAGGCCAATGGTACCGCAAATTTGGAGGGGAGTTCCATTTCCCTGGACGGACGTTATGTGGTGTTTGTCAGTGCCGCTAACAACCTGGTTACGGGCGATACCAACGGCTTTCGCGATATATTTGTCAAGGAAATCCATTCCGGCCGGATCGCACGGGTGAATGTCAGTGACAATGGTGTTCAGGCGAATCACCACTCGCGCTTTCCCGTGATTTCTCCCGATGGCCGTTCGATCTATTTTTCCAGCCTAGCTGCGAATCTCGTTCCTGGCACAATTACTCCAATTGCTCAAGGGAGTTATGTGTATCGCGCGGATAATCCATTGTGGTACGTTGGGACCTCTCCTGCCGCGCTGGCCATTCCCGACCAATATGTGGCAGAGGACACTCCAGGATCAGTGCATATCGCCAGTTTTTTCACGGACGAAATCGATCCGGTGGGCGGGTTAACTTATTCTTTGTTACGGAATACAAATCCGTCCCTGGTTACGGTAACCCATGTGGCTGGCACGGATCAACTGCAATTGATGCCCCTGCCGAATTTGTCTGGTACGTCTCGAATCATGGTGCGTGCCGTCAACTCCCGCGGTTACGCCGCCGAACGGGAATTTGTATTGCATGTTACGCCGGTCAATGATTCGCCCACCAGTGTGGGGCAGGCATTTGCCACGGAAGTGAATCAGCGGTATCAGGGCATTTTAGGGGGTTCGGATATTGATTCGAGCACGCTGACTTATCGGATAACCACGCCCCCGCTGCGCGGCAGCGTCATAATCACCAATCCGGCCACGGGAGCGTTTGAGTATACGCCGCTCGCCAACCACTATGTGCCGGATCAGTTTGCGTTTGAAGTGGTCGATAGTGACGGCGCGGTGTCCAATGTCAGTCAAGTATTGGTAACGATGAACGTACCATCGGTTGATCTGGATTTGCAAATTATCAGCGGCACAAGTCTCAGTCAACTAGGAAACAACAGAACTGATTTAAGTTCCCACTTGCTTCCCTGGAGCGCAAATAGCCGGTTTATTACGTTTAACAGCCATTCAAGTAATCTTGTCACGGGGGACACCAATCTCCAGCAAGACGCATTTGTCAAGGATACCCAAACGGGTGCGATCCGACGCATTGGCACTGACAGACTGGGAAATCAGTTTATCGCTAGTGCGATAGCAATTAGTAGTGATGGCAATCAAGCTATTTTCTCTAGTATACAGGACAACCTAACCCCCAATGATAACAACGGCCAAGCGGATTACTTTCTCCAGAATCTTTCTACCAACGAAATCTGGCTAATACCCCTGGATGGCATAACGGCACTTCCCCAGGTTAGCCCTGAATTACGTTACTTGACTTATACCCAAGCTAGGACCGTGCAAATCAATGGTAAAACCACAACAATCAACGATGGTTTTGTCAAGGATTTGCTGACAGGCGCCTTGAAGCAAGTCAATACCGATGCCACGGGGATCCTGACCGCAAGTATAGAAGCTAATAATGGCACAAGTTTAAGTTCAATAAGCCTTTCCGCCGACGGTACTTTGGCCGTATACGTTACCCGCAGCAGGGATTTTATGCCACCACCAATTGCTGCGTATCGTTCCGATGTGATCCTGAAAAACTTGCTTACGGGAGAAGTGAGCGTTGTAAATACGAATCAGAATGGCGAAGCCGCAAATGGGCAAACGTATGGCGCGCAAATCAGTGCGAATGGCCGATATGTGTCTTTCATCAGTATGGCAACTAATTTGGTAGGCAATAATAATGGACAACAGCAATTATATCGCAAAGATCTCTGGACCAATGAGGTGTTGCGGCTTAGCGAAAACATGGCGGATTTGCCAGGCAATGGTCCCACGCAAAGTTATTCCCTTTCGGACGATGGACGGTATGCCGTCATTGACGCGGTGGGGTCCAACATTACCCCTGATAGCCCGATATTTGCCCGTCGCTACTATGTGCGGGACATTATCAAGGATCGGATCGTATTACTTGATATCGAGGGGGAAATACCAAATTCAACAAGTTTTTTTCTAACGGGTGCGAAGATCAGTCCGAATAGCGAATCGATTGCGGTATGGTTATCTTATACAGATACCATCAGTCGTGCTAATCAGAGGCAACTGTATACTGTTCGTAACCCGCTCTGGTTTACTGAAACGCCACCCTTTACACCAGGGACAGACGATGTAAGGGCCCGTTATGATGCCTATTCCTATGCGATCGATCTATGGCAGGCCTTTTCCGACAATAATGACAACGATGACGAGTTAGTGTTTACCGTCACGGGCAACACCAACCCGGCAATATTCAGTAATGTCCAGGTGGAGCCATCCACCGGTAAGTTGCATTTGGATTTTGCGCCTGGCGCATTGGGGACGAGCCGCATTACGGTCCGCGCAACTGACACGGCGGGCCTCTTTGCCGAGACCACATTTGACGCAATCGCGACACTTGATCCTGGCTCTGCACAGACTCCGAATTTGGACGTGCTGCAAGGGGAATTAATCTTTACCGCCAGTGACGGGGTAGCCAATCGCCTCAGTCTCTTCAAGCGGAATGGAGAGTATGTACTGGAAGACACCGCGCAACCAATCATACCCAGCGCGGCCGCAATTGCCGCCGGTTGGCGCGAAAGCGGATTGGGTTATGTGACGGGTCCGCTCGCTGGCTTAGCGGGTATTATTTTGAATACCGGCGACCAGTCCGACCAAATTGCGATCCATTCAGTGGGTACAAGTTTGCTAGTGGATGGTGGGGGGCAAACCGCTGACAGCTTGACGATCAAGGGTGTTAATGGTAAAGCGGATGGAACTTTAGTTGTGCGGGGGATGGGGACAATTGAGCAATTGAATGACAAACTCATTCCCAATAGTTTTGCATACGGCAGTACGGGTATAGTGGATTTGTCTGCCGCGCAATCAATTACACTTCGCAGTAGTATAACCGCGGGAAGAATCATCTTTCGCGATAGCGCGCTCGTGCAAACAGTGGAGACGTTACAGATTAAGGGTCAACTGGAATTTGTAGATGCACGGCAATTTTCGGTCACAAATTATTTGTATACTAACGGCTTTAAAGTTGAACAATTAAATTTGTCGCGAGGTATTCTCATCCTCCACCCCCACGGCGGGGCTGCGGGTGCGCTGGAAATCACCGGCCAGTTGACGATGGGCACCAATAGCGTCATTGATCTAGCCGATAATGACCTCATATTGCATTATGATCCGGCGGGCACAAATCCCACTCCCGCAATCACTGAGTATGTTCAGAATTTTTATAATGCTAATAACAATGCCCCGAGAATTTCGACCGGTATGCATTCGCAGTTTGCGGGGACCGGCATTATTATCCCCGTCGATAACCGCCAGGCGCGGTTGGGGGATACGAACACGCCCTTCCTGGGCCGGGTCCTGGGGGACGCGGCCAGTCAGACCGGCTTTCACCAGGTGCTGGTCCGCTATACCCATCCAGGGGATTTAAATCTGGATGGCCAGGTTACCACGGCGGATTACCTGCCCATTGACACCAACCTGGGCCGGACGACCACCGGGGGAATCGCTGGGTATCTGCTGGGGGACACGGACTTTAATGGCGTCGTCGATGGGGGGGACTACCTGGCGATCGACAGCTATCTGGGCCAGGGGGTCGGCGCGCCGTTGGCTGCGGAAAAAGTGGCCTTATTGCAGTCGGCCGCACTCGAACGCGACGGAGCACTGTCAACATTAGCAGAGCGGGAATGGGCGGAATCGGCGCCCGTTCGCGCTATTCCCGCGACGGACGCGCGCGGGGAACTCTTTTCCCAAACGGCGGCCTGGTCCTCGCTAGCGTGGGAGGAGGATTGGCTGGGCGAGGGGGAACAGGATGCGTACCGCGGCCAGCGCGGCCCGGCCAGATCCGTGGGTGTGATGAGGAGATAGAATACACCCTGCTCTTTTACCGCCAATTCCATCGGCGGCTTTGTTCCTCTCACGGAGTGATAGGAGGACACTGTAGCCCGCAGAATGTAGCCCGCACACTCCGTGTGCGGAAAAGCTAGTGGTGGCGTAGGATCATTGATGCGCGTGTTTATTTTTCAACACCCTCTCAACACGCTTGCATCCTCGTCCGCCGATGCCATCGGCGGCTTTGTTTCTCTCACGGAGTGAGAGGAGCACAATTTTCAATTACCGTACTTCAATCGCAACTCCCGTAGGACCGAGAGGATGGCCTTCGCCCGCAGGTTTTGATCGTACAGACCCAACGGTAAAATCGGCGGTCCGCTGGCCGTGGCCGCGGGCGTGTCACCGACCGGAGGTTGTGAACCGCGGATCTGTCCAGAAAAATCGAGTTTGGTCGTATCGCCCGGCGCCGGGCCGGTGGTGTCCACGCTTTTACTCGACGCGGCGGGGGCGGTTTGCGGCCCGTCCACTAGCGTGTTCCAAAACAGACCCTGCACCGCTTGTTTGCCTAAAATCACCGGCCCAACATCTTGCAGCCAGCGGCTTTGGGCTTGTTCAGGATGGGGCAGTTGGGGGGCATATTGCAAAAATAGGAGGAGCGGCAGGTTGAGCATGCTCCACAAGTCCAATTGTTGACAGATGGCCAGCGGATCGCGGGGCAAGCTTTCTCCCGTGGCAAAACCCAGGCGATATTCCAGGCCCAGGCCCGCCAGGCCCAGTTCCGCCCGGCAGAGGGCATCGACAAAATGCCAGGGGGTAAGTTCGCCGGCGGATTCGGCCAGGCATTCGCCGGTGGGCTGGTCGATGGTCAGGATGAGCGGCGTGCGGGGATCAACTTCGCGGATGGTTTCCAAGATTTTGACCGCCAGCCGCAGGCGCTGTTCATCGCTAAGCACCCAGACGGGCGTGGTGTTGATCTTGGACGCGGCGTTCCACAGTTGGACGCGGCCTTTATAACGGGTGACCACGCGACGGACAAAATCCGTTGTGACCGTGAGCAAGTTGTCAAAATCATCCTCCCACAGCGTCAACCAATCGGGAAAGGCCCCCGCCCCCCAATCTAAGATCGGCCCTAGGCAGACGCGCAAATTTTGGGATTGGCTCCAAGCCAGGCTGCGGTCGAGCGCCGTCCAAGAATACTCTCCCTCGGCGATTTCGATCTCCTTCCAACTGACGGACAGGCCAATCGTATTGCACGCCGTTTCCAGCGACGCGGGCCAACCCGTGGGAGGGGTCGCCAAGGGGACTTGCGCGCCAATCAAAACGATTTGCTTGGGCGTTTGGCGGGCGCGGGCGACCGCCGTTTGCCGGGCATAGCTTTGCGTTAGGCTGTGAATCGCCTGCAGGGACAAATCCAGGCTAAGCTGGGCAAAGGTTTTTAGCTGTTGGGGGTCTTCCTCGCTAGTCACGGCGCGGGCGAGCCATTGAATAGCCGCCTTGGTGAGCGGCTGCAGGTCGTCGGGCATGGACATGCCGGCGATCTGCCACATGGCGGTTTGATTTCGCACGCGGTTGAGCGTGCCGCGGGCCAGCTCTGTCCCCAGGTGATAGGGCGCGGCCCGTTCAATCAGCGTGCCCGTGGTCAGCGCAATCTGCCCATGCTGCGCGGTTTGCCAGGCGCAAAGCAGATGCCCGGAATCGGTTTCCCCTCGATCCAGGATTAAATACGGAGGTTCCCAGCGAACGCGCCGCAAATAGGGGAGCCCCTCGATATTTATAAACTGGGTCTTTTCCCAGGCGGGAGGGGCGTGCGCGGAATCCGCATCAACAAAAAACCGCATTTGGCCCATGTCAGCGTCAACACCTTTGACTACACCCGCGCTTGATCGCCCGTGCGGCTCGTGAAAAAAAGGGGGGCCAATCCCGGCCACCGCAAAATAGTATCATACACGGGCGTTGTTTTTTTTGCTAAGCGAAAAAATGGAGCCGGGGCGGAAATCGGGGACTCCGAGCCGCTTCTTCCGGTTATTCGGGCAAATGTGAGACCCCCTGGCCCAACAAGATGATCCCGTCTGGGACGCCCCCTTTCAGGGGGGCTTAGCCCTGCCACTGACCGATTTGTTCAAAGACAAATTCCGCCGCGGTCCGTCGGGCAATGGTGTTGGTGCCCCCGCCGGTGCCGTAGACATTGACCTGATCGTATTTATTTACCCAAGAGTAATAGCCGAAACCGCTGAATTTACCCCATTCGCCATCAACTTCAAAACTGTCGTTGTTGGGGCTGTCGTATAAATTGGCGGTATCCAGACCCCCCGTGGCGTAAGAAACCACAAAGTCAAATTTATGGGCGACATTCCAAAAGTTGTTCCCCTGGAGGGTCGCGCTGGTCGAGGTGAGCGTGAAAATGTCATTTCCCGCTGAATCAATCATATAGGCGATGTCATACCCCCCGTTGCGTCCGTCGGCGGTGACTTTGTCAAAATTGCTGGTGTAGTTATAAAATCCGTCCCCCATCAACACGGAAAAAGTGGGTAATGACGAAAACAGATCGCTCCCCGAGGAATCAATCAAGGTCGCGGTGTCGTTACCGCCATTCACACTAAATGTTTGGGTGGCGTCAAACCCGCTGGCGGTGATGCTATAGTTGGCACCGGACAGGGTGATCGCGCCTGGGTATGCCGTCAGGGTGTCATTGCCGGCGGAATCGTGCAAGTTGGCCAGATCTTTGCCCGTGCTGGCGGAAAAAGCCACCCGGCTAAATCCGTTGGTGGTGTTGGCGAATCCCGTGCCGCTGGCGGTGGCGTAGAGGGAATTGGCGTAAAACGTGTCATCGCCGCTGGAGTCAAAAAAGTTGGCCGTGTCGGTGCCGCCATTGCCGTTGGCGGTGATGGATTCCGCATTGGCCACATTTGCCGTGTAGCCGCTCCCCTGCAGGGTCGCGACCCCGGGTCGCAGGGTGACGGTGTCATTGCCGCCGGTCCCCAGCAAAATCACGGTGTCCGCACCTCCCGCCGCATCAATAGTAAAACTATTAACCTGGCTGGAATTAAAAGTGTACAGCACACCGTTCACATTTACTGCCGCAACCGTTCCCGATTGAAATAAAATCGAGTCGGCGGCGCTGGTGCCAACCACATTTAGGGTACTACCGGATTGGCTGACCAAATTTGTCAGTCGCAAGGTCAAGTTAGCCGCGGTACCCGACAACCGTACGTAATATTGTTGTCCCGCCTGCGCCGTAAAATCCCAGCGATCCGTGACCGCGGCGTTATTGTCGGCGATCGAACGCGTTTGCAAGAGCTGCCCGCTGGCGGAGTAATAGTTGATTTGCAAATTTGTCCCCGCCGCGGCCAGGGCTTCGGCGGTAAAAATCCCTCCGCGGGAGGTGGTTAGGCCGTACCAAGCCTCGCCGTTGACATTGATGCCAGTTTGATTTTTAAAATCGACGGTTCCCAGGTTCGTCAGTGAGGGGGGGGGACTGAAGCTCGTTCCTCCCCCGCTGGAACCGCCGCCGCCGTTGTTTGTGCCCCCGCCGGAGCCGGACATGGCGGCCGTGATGGAATAAATGCCAATGCCATCCGTGGTGCTCAGGCCGATCGTGTAGGTTTGGCCCGCCACGACACTCAAGCTGGCGGAATTGCCCGTATGGGTGCTGGTCGAACCATTGATGATCAACTCCCACCGCAAGGCCAATTCTTGTTGAACAGAGGCGCTCAACTGCAGAGTGCCGGTCGCGGCGGCGGTAAATGTAAAGTAGTCCTTGTCATTGAGGCGCGTGATGCGTCCGGTAAATGTGGAACCCGTCCCTATTGTTCCCAGACCATGCGCCGCTCCCGCCGTCGAGCCAAAATCATCCGCGGCCAGGACGGTATCAATTGCCCGCTGTAAATTCAGACGCTTGTAGTTGGCCTGTGTCGCCGAATCGTAGTACGAATCGGCGGTGTTCATCATCAGGTTATAAATGGTGCTTTGGGTGATACCCGTGTAACCTTGGACCAGCATCGCCTCGCGAATCAAGGTGGCAGCGCCCGCCACATACGGGCTAGCCATGCTGGTGCCGGAAAAAGTGGCAAAATCATCGTTGCGGCCATTGGCGTTACCCATGTAGTCTGGCACGGTGCTGCGGATTCCCGCGCCGGGGGCGGCTATGGCCCGTTGGTGCCGCTGGCTAAAGTTGCTCATATTTCCGTCGCTATTGACGGACATCACCGGCACGACATAACTGCTGACCGCGGGATAGCTAAGCCCCGGTGTGTTATAACTGCCAAAGGAATTTCCGGCAGCCACCGCGACAAAGATGCCAGCCTGGTTTAAGAGGCGAAATTCGTCCTCTAAATTGGCCCAACTGGGGATCGTGCTGGAGTTCCAATCCGCCCCCAACGAGAGATTGACCGTGGTAATGGGATTGCGGTAGGCGTTGCGATTTTGATACACCCACTGGAGCGCGCTTTCGACCCAACTAAAGTAGCCGTTGCCATCGTCGTCAAAAACTCGCAAGGACACCAGATCGACATTATCCGCCACGCCGGGAGAGTTGGCGTCGGAACTGCCGACGATACCGGCGACATGCGTTCCGTGGGATCCCGCCGGGCCGTCATCATACGGATTGGCGTCATTTTCGGCAAAGTCCCAGCCCCCCACCACGCGAAAATTCGTGCCGTATCCACCCCCCAGGGCCGGATGATCGGCGGCGATGCCGCTATCGATAACGGCGACAGTCTGACCGCGCCCCGATAGTCCGTAGTTGGTTTGGACGGCGCTCCAACCGGTGAGATTGTGGGCGGCGGTCGTGGCCTGGGGGTTGAGCGTGATTTGCGGCGCTGGGGCGGGGGTGGTGCCGGTGGAATTGCCGACGACCGTGGAATTTTGCGAGATAAAGTGATTGAGCTGAAAATCGGGCTTGCCAAACGCGTAATACGCCATCATTTGGCGATCTTCGCAGCGTTCGATCATCGTATGGCGAAAGGGAATCTTTCGCGCGTTTGTGCGACGCATAGTGACGTTACCCGGGAATCGTCCCGTGCGGGGCCAAAGCGCCGCACCAAGCAGGGGGTAAAAACCAGCGATAATGCCGATCTGCCCCGGTGACAGTTAATCAGTAACTGTGACGATCTCGATAAAAAAGGACGAGTCAATAATCCCTGGTCGTTCGAGAGGGTAACGACCGCATTTGGGAAAGCAAAAATCCAGAACACAGGGGATGCGTCACGGAAATCGCTTTTGGGAAAGAACTTTCCCTTCCACAATACAACCTAGATTATTTTTTCACGCCTAGCTACGGGGAAGGAGGAAAGTTTTTCGTAAACCGCAGCTTGCGAACAATCGAAATAATCCCATCCGTGGGGGGATGGCCAGTCCGATATGCCTGAACAACCCGTTTTTGTCCCCAAAAACAGAGGTTTTCAGGACAAATTGTTAGTTCCTACCCGACTATTCCCGGTTTAGTCGCGCCCCCGAATATCAGGGGGCATTTTTGTGCTAAACTTGCGGACACCCTCTCGGACCGACGGGACGGGGCTAACTCATTACAACCCCTACGATTGATACCATTTAACAGTTCAGTCCCAGTTTTTGTTTTTAGGGCTCTGGGCCGTTTTATCAAAAGGATAAGATTCTGATGCGTTTTAGCCTTGTGACCGGGGGGGCGGGATTTATTGGTTCGCACTTGGTAGAGGCGCTGGTTCGGCGTGGTGACCGGGTCCGCGTGCTTGACAATCTTTCCACCGGCAAGCTGGAAAACCTACGACACTTGCAGGCCGAAATCGAACTGATCGAAGGGGATTTGTGCGATCCCACGGCGGTCCAACGGGCTGTAACTGGTGTGGAAACAATCTTTCATCAGGCGGCCCTGGCCAGCGTACAGCGAAGCGTGGAAAAACCGCTGGACACCCATGCCGCCTGTGTCACCGGGACGGTGCAATTGATCGACTCTGCCCGGCGCGCGGGGGTGCGGCGGATCGTGTATGCCGCGTCGAGTAGCGCTTATGGCAATCTGCCGGCGGCTTCCAAGCGGGAAACCGATCTCCCCGCCCCTATTTCTCCCTATGGAGCGGCAAAATACGCGGCGGAGCAGTATTTAATGGCGTTTGCCGCTATGGGCGAGATAGAAGCCGTGGCGCTACGCTATTTTAACGTGTTTGGCCCCCGGCAGGATCCGCATAGCGAGTATTCGGCGGTTATCCCCCGCTTTATCACCGCCATGCTCAATCAGATCCCCCCAACCGTTTACGGCGACGGCGAGCAGTCGCGGGATTTTACCTTTGTGGAAAATGTCGTCCGGGGAAATTTGCTGGCCGCGGACGCACCGGCGGCCAATGGCAAAGTGCTGAATTTGGCCGCAGGACACAAAGTAAGCTTGCTGGAGCTTATTGCTCATCTTAATACACTGTTGGGGACGAATATTCAACCCCGGCATGAACCGGCCCGGGTGGGCGATGTGCGTGAAAGCATGGCGGATATCACCCTCGCCCGGCAAATCTTGGAGTACGCTCCCACGGTGGGGTTTTTGGAGGGCTTGCGCCGGTCAATAGAATATTATGTGGGCCTGGTGCGAATAGGATAGCCCGCCGAATGTAGCCCGCACACTCCGTGTGCGGAAAGGCAAGCGATGCTGTGGGATCATCGATCCGTGTGTCCGCTGTATTAATTGTATCCTCTCTCGGAGTGAGACGAGGACAATGTAGCCCGCCGAATGTAGCCCGCACACTCCGTGTGCGGAAAAGCAAGCGATGCCGTAGGATCATTGATCCGTGTGCTCATTTTCCAGCACACTCTCAACACACTTGCATCCTCGTCCGCCGATATCATCGGCGGCTTTGTATCCTCTCACGGAGTGAAAGGAGGACAATGTAGCCCGCCGAATGTAGCCCGCACACTCCGTGTGAGGAAAAGCTAGAGGTGCCGTGGGATCATCGAGCCGCGTGCTCACCATCCACCATCCACTCTCCATCACCCACTTACCGCTGATACAGACCCGAGAGAATCTGGCCGGGGCTAGGGGGAGCCACGCCCTGGCTCAACTTTTGGGCGGATAACGCCCGGTTCTTGGCCGCGTCGGCGTTTTTAGGGTCCAGCCGCAAGGCGGTGTCAAACGAAGCGATCGCCTGGGCATGGCGGTCTTGGCGAGCCAGGGCCACTCCGCGTAAAAAGTAAATCCGGGCATCGGCGGGATTCAACCGAATCGCCCCATGAAAGTCCAGCACGGCCGGAGTGAACTCATCCAGGGATAAATAAGCCAAACCGCGGTTCACATGCGCGGGGATGTACTTATTGTTGAATTTGATCGATTGGGAATACGATTGAATGGCCAACCGTGGCAGGCCTAACTCCATATAGCTGAGGCCCTTCCACAATTCGGGGCGCGGATCGGCATAAATCAGCCCCGCCGCCTCTTCAAAATCCAAAATCGCCACAGCGTATTCTTTATTGTGATACCAAGCCACCCCGCGATTCAAATACAAGTCGCCATTCTCCGGGGCCAGTTCGATCCCTTTAGTATAGGCGGCAATTGCTTCGTTATACTGCTGCAGCATGCGGTGGCTTAGCCCTTTGACCAGCCAGTATCCCGGATCAGCCTTTTGCGCATCATCCACTTTATCCAACGTGTCCAGGACTTCTTGATACTTTTCCGCCCGGTAAAGTTCCATCACACGCTGTGCCTCGGCTTGAAGTTGATCGGCATTGCCTGTTCCTGGCAGGGTTTCGGTACCGGGCGAGGTGTCTTGAATCGACTCCGGCAGGCCGGGCAATGTCCCTATGCCACTCGCGGGAGCCGCCGACTCCGCCGCGGGAGCTGAATCCAGGGGATTTGTCAGGGGGTTGGTAACCGTGCTATTTGCAGGATTTCCCGGACCGGCGGATTCCAGGGGATTGGTGGCGGGGTTGGTGTTATTGGGGTTTGTTGCCGGATTGCTGGTCTGAGAACCAAGATTTCCCGAGGGAACGCCGTTGTTGGTGGTTGTTTTGCCGGATACCCCCGTTTGAGGAGGTGCCGCCTGTTGAGATGTGGCCCCCGGCACGTCGCCCGGCCTGGCGGTTGACAAATTATTTTGAGTATTTCCCGCGGGGCCAGCCTCCGAGTTTTCAAAGGGATTGTTCATCGGCTGCAACGCCAATACCGTCCCACTGACCCATAGCCCCGCCAACATCGCCAAAAATAAACGATTCCCCACGGAATTCTTTCGCGTCAACCAAGCCATGGAAGTGTTCCTTGTGCCCTATGCGTTGAATTTGCCCACGTTGCGCAGCACTATTTCCCCAAATGAGCGGGAAATCGCACCATCAAGCGACTGCAAGTAATTATGGGTTGAATTTTTCCACGAAATGCCACTGTGGGGCATTGCGGCGGACAAACTCAACCGTTCCCAAGGTGGCATAATCCCTAAGGGCGGCATCATCCCCATAACTCCTATCCTACGCGATGAACTAAACCGTGGTTTGCGCTGGGGTGAGAGCCCGTTGAAGCTGTTGGCGGATTTCCCCTTCAATCTGGCTCTGAAAGAAATAGGCGGCTAGGGGAATCTGACCGGTCACATGGACCTCTTTTGGTTCCACCTGGAGCTGGCCGGAAATATCAAAACCCATCGCTTTAAACGAGATTTCTAATAGATTGCCAACCCAGGTGTGTTGAACGCCGCTCAATCTGTCCGACGAGCGAGCCAACGTTTGAGTTACCAGGTTTTGCATGGAGCGGAGGGCCGCAGGTTGATCCAACGTGTGGGGGACAGTTACCGAGATTTTTGGCATGGTAGGGGAGAATTGCGAGGGAATTGGCAAATAGTCGGTTTTTCAAAGTTTTGGATCAGAAATAGCATTTCATGGGCCAAAAACAATCATTTGTGATAATGTAACAAAAACCGCTGGCTGAAACATGGATTTTGGGTCAAAGGTATTATTGCCTAGAAAATAACTACCAGATTTTAACCCCGCTACGGACAATCACCCCACGAATGTTTGCCCATTTTAACATTTTCCATGCTGTACTCCCCCGCACGCGCAGAAGTTGGCTGGGGACCTGGCTGGTGGCCGGGCTGTCCAGTTTGCTGGGAAGTGCCTGGATGGCTTGGTCCGTATGGTGGGTGCCGCTGGACCCGGCGACGGCCACTCCTCCGCAGTTGGTACGCTGGCTTTGCACTCATTTGGCGGTGGAGCAACCAACCAACTGGCAAGAATCGCTTTATCTTCGTTGCGAACGGGAAGTCTTGTCCCCAGATTCCAGCATTGATTGGCAGGAATTGGCCGCCGCCCTGCAAGCCCTCACGCCAGCACAGAAAAAATGCTGGACAGAAAACTTGGATTGGTTGGGGGGGACTTGGTTTCGCCGTGAAGGGGCGGAATATTTGGCCCTTCCCGCACAAGAAAAAGGAGCAAATTTACGCCAGCAAATTAGCGGCTGGTGTGACTGTGAGCTGAAATATTTGACAAAGGTTTATCAGATAAGCCAACCCGCCCAGCCGTCAGTCCCCCCGGCAGAGCCGTCCCCAGCCAGTAATAAACGGGCAGGGCTATCGTTTCCTTTGGCAAGTCTGGAAAAATCCCCTCCAGCGGGGCCTCCCTCGGCACTGTTGCTCATTCAACAAGTGATCGAACGTTGGATCAAGTCCGCGCCGCCGGGGGAGCAAAAGGGATTGCGCGAATTTTGGGGGGCGGTCCAATGGCAGTTTCTTACCCAGCCCCAATTGTGGAACAAACTGCCAATTTCCCCCATCAACCCCGCAAAAAGTTAGTTATCTTCCGATTGATAATGCAAACGGTCTGCTGGATGCCAGAGAGGGAGTCCGCTTTCCAATCGCTCGGCCAGAATGGCCAGTTTTTCGTCTGATCCGGGTAAAGCACGGGTTGCCGCATAATCATTGGCCTGCACCGCTTGAGGCTCATAATCCCAATAACCCATCTGAATGGCTTCTAGCACCGACAACGGCATGGCTGCCTCCCACCGCAGGAAAAGAACTATGAAAAAAGCATGGAACAGAGATCGTCGCAGGAGTAGAGAAAATCCAGGAAGAGCAGTACGAGCAATCTCAACCGATGTAGTTGGCAGTATTGGAATTTTTTTGGTGTGCGTCAAGAATTGGGAAACATAATTTTCACATAATCTAAACAACTCTTGATGAGCAGCGAAAAACTTTTTTTAGTGAATTCTTACAGTAATTCACTGCATGTTTATCATGTGTAGAATTACTACTGAAAAATACCCGCGAAAAATGACTAAATCGAATTCCAGTTTGTACCGCTGCCTAATTCTTTAGCAGAGGTGCTTATTTTTAGAGGTTGTTTTAAGATTTGTTGATACAATTAACACTTTCTAGAAAATTTATAAAACTTTTTTCATCGGTGGATAAACTGTTGATTGAATTCTCTGCCCCGGTTCCCTCGCATTCAATTCGCCAATCCATCACCGCCCGCCATTCCAGAAGGCCCGTTCTTGGTGATCTGTTTCCCGACCCTACTGTTTTGCAAACTCCACCCCGTACCGCCGCGACATCGAATCCACATAATTGGAGGGTTCTTAGGTCTTGAAATTGTAATTTACCCGCCGCGACGCTCAGTATTCCCGACTGCTTTAGCTTTGCGGCCCAGGTCTGTAACTGATGATGGCTCCAAATTTGACACAATCCGGGACCGTTTTTATTAAAAGTGTCAATGGTGAGGGCGGGGACCTGGGTTTCTAGGGCAAATTGGAGCAACTCCGCAGGTTGGGGGGCGAGACAATCCCTGGCGTCCGCGTAACAGACCAGCACCCCCCGCGTCATCTGGGGCAAGGTTGCCTGCCAACGCAACCATGCGCTCCGCCAATCAATCTCTCTGCATCTTGCCAAGCCGATTTTGGCCCAGGAATAACCGTTCCAAGGGGTAGCTTTGGTTGTTTCCGGGGATAATTCCACCGAATGAGATCGCATGTTCGGAGCGGAATTTTGCTCGGACTCCCAATCGAATAACTCTCCCGCCGCCGCGCTTAAGGGGATTTTACCGGCATATTTAGAGGCAATCGCGCGGCGCACCTCCTCGGGGGCCGCTCCCAACGAGCCTAATGTGGGTTCCTTGATGTCTAAATAATTCACTCGGCAGGCAAACGCCAGTTCCGCCTCGGCCATATCCCTTACACTGACCAAAAGCTGTGTCATTTGGCCCCCTGTTGCGCGTCGTAAAGGGTTTGATTAATCCGCTGAATTAATTCCAAATTCAACGGTTCGCAATACAGACCCCGGATGGTGACTTCCCCCATGCACCACTTTCCCAGCGCGAGGGGCATGTCCCGGTGGGCGTATTCCTCGGCACTTTCGGCGAGTTTGAATACGATATTCCGGGTTTGCACATCTTTGCGGGGAGCGCCGGGTAGCTCCGTCACCCCGGTCCCCAATAAAGCGCATTCGGCAACTTCCAACGGAACCTCAATCGGCTGCGGTCCGGGCAAATAAAATTGCAAGCGATCCTGTTTTAGAACTACAACGGGTTGCCGCAGTTGCAGCCAGACTAGCCCCCCCCAAGCGAGTGCCAAGAGCAGGCCCAGAATTCCCAGACCCACGACTAGGGTGCCATTGGTGGTAATTCCCCACCCGCAAGTGACCGCCGCGATCAGAAACAGCAGCAGGGGAAAGACCAAGGCTCCCCATGCCAGGCGATGATTTGCGCGTAATAAAATTTGATCGGGCACTGTGCCAAAAATTAAAAAAGGGTACAGAAACGGGTAAAGCCAGTGCGGGAGGCCTGTTGCTAGGACGCACGGCGGGGGGAATTTGCCTTTTGTAAATCAGGGAATCACGATAAATTAACACTTTTGACTTAAAATTCCCACACTTGAGCGACCGCGTGACCCATCAGTTTATCACCAGCGCAGCGCATCTGCAGCGATTTTGTCAAGAAATATTGACAGAACCGTACATTGCGTTTGATACCGAGTTTGTCTCGGAACATACGTATCGGTCGGAACTCTGCTTGATTCAAGTCGCGGCGGGGGAACATCTGGCCGTGATCGACCCTTTGGCGGTGCGCGACATCAAACCCTTCTGGGACGCCATAGTCGCTCCGGGGCACCAGACGATCGTGCATGCCGGGCGGGAAGAGCTAAATTTTTGCCTGCAAGCCACGGGGGAGCGTCCCGCGGACCTGTTTGACGTGCAACTGGCCGCGGGTCTGGTGGGGAATGAATATCCCGCTGGATACGGCGCGCTGTTGCAACGGCTGTTGGGAATATCCCTGGAAAAAGGGGAAACCCGCACTGATTGGCGGCGGCGGCCTCTTTCCCGTTCGCAGCTGGAATATGCCCTGGACGATGTCCGGCATTTACGAGCCATACGCGATATCTTGACCGAAAAATTAACCTCCCGCGGACGCCTGGGCTGGCTCACGGCCGAGATGGAAGAATGGCAAGCGGAAGTGACAGAGTACCGCACGCGCGAGCACTGGTACAAAATCTCGGGAAATACCGGCCTTAGCCGTCGTTCGCTGGCGATCCTGCGCGAGTTATGGCACTGGCGCGAGGGACAGGCCAAAATGCTTAATCAACCCGCGCGCCGCGTGTTGCGGGACGACTTTTTGATAGAGCTAGCCAAACGCCGCAGCGCGGACATCAAGCAAATCCAGGCCATTCGCGGGTTGGAACGCTCGGACTACAAGCGTGTATTGCCGGAAATTGCCGACGCCATCGAGCGGGCCAATTCCTTGCCCGAGGGACAGCTTCCCGTTAGTCAAAAACGCGATTTGCCACAACAATTTACGCTGCTCGGCCAGTTCTTGTCCGCCGCGCTCAGTAGTATTTGCCGCTCGCAAAATGTGGCCATGGCCCTGGTGGGAACCGCCACCGACGTCCGCGACCTGATCGCCTATAGGTTGGGATACGACAGTGGCGAGCCGCCACTCCTAGCCCAGGGTTGGCGGGCCGAGGTTGTCGGCCAAATTATCGAGGATTTGCTGTCGGGCGAGCGCTGCATCCGGATCGTCGATCCGCAGTCAGATGATCCGCTGCGGTTCGATTTGCTCAATAAATCTCCAGAAGAAGATTCTCCCCCGAAATAACTTGGCGTGGAGGCTGTCGTCTGACGCTGATTTTTCTAGTAATTTGAGCAAAATAAATGCGTGCCAAGTAGTCCCTTTTGGGTTATGATAAAAAAGTTTGCGGGGGGGGAGGGTTCGACGCGCACGGGGAGAGGTGGACCCTTCTCCCGGCTTGCTCATGGTCAGCGTTGCCGCATCATCCCTGTCGCTGATTTTGCACTTCTTTTAATTTTTAAACATTCCAATTTTGGTTGATTTTATGACGCACAGTAGCTTCAGCAAAATTTGGATTTGTGTCAGTTTGTGCCTGTTGATCATTAGGCCGATTCAGGCGGAAAATCCCGTTCCAGAAACTAAATTAGGCGATACAAAGCTGGACGAAACTCGGCTTCCCCCTCCCAGCAAGGGGTTTGACTTTCATAAGGATATCCGCCCGATTCTGGAATCTTCTTGTTTGGCGTGCCACGGCGCGACCAAGCAAAACGGAGCATTCCGCCTGGATACCCGCGAGCATCTGCTCAAAGGGGGGGATAACGGCATCGCGCTGCATCTGGGGAAAAGCGCCGCCAGCCCCTTGATTGCCCGCGTCGCCCGGCTGGACAAAGAGACCGCCATGCCCCCTAAGGACGAATACGCCCTCAAGCCAGAGCAAATCTCGCTGTTACGGGCCTGGATCGACGCTGGCTTACCCTGGCCCGAAGGTTTTGTCATACGGGGCGAAGTGACCGCCGAGATCGAACTCGAGCCTGAACAACTGGCCAAACTTCCCCCCGCAGCCAATCGGCAAATTGATTTTATCAAGGATGTCCAGCCCATCTTTGCCGAAAACTGCTTTAGCTGTCATGGGCCGCATCGCCAGGAAGCCGGCTTTCGTCTGGATCACAAACCGACCGTCTTAGCCGGGGGAGAATTGGGCGTGGCATTGGCCCCGGGAAAGAGCGACAAATCGCTGTTGATTCACTTTGTGGCCGGGTTGCGTCCCGAAGGAACCATGCCCAAGAAAGGCGCTCCGCTGACCGCAGAACAAATCGGGATCCTCCGCGCCTGGATTGACCAAGGGGCGGATTACCCCGATTCCGCCAGCGTGGTGCTAAAAAATGCCCTGGATCATTGGGCGTTTAAGGCGCCCGTGCGACCACCAGTGCCGCAAAATGGCCACCCCCATCCTATTGACGCGTTTGTGTCGGAAAAACATGGCACGGCCGATTTGCGGTTCTCGCCACCAGCGGAAAAAGCCCAATTGTTGCGACGGGTGCATTTGGATTTGATCGGACTCCCCCCTACGGTGGCGGAGTTGGACGCGTTTTTGGCGGATAATAGCCCGGACGCCTTTATCAAGGTGGTGGATAAACTCTTGGCCTCTCCGCATTATGGCGAGCGTTGGGCCCGGCATTGGTTGGACGCCTCGCGGTATGCGGACTCTGACGGCTACGAAAAAGACAAACCGCGCATCGCCCACTTTTACCGGGATTGGGTGATTAACGCTTATAACCGGGACTTGCCGTATAACCAGTTCATTATCGAGCAACTGGCGGGGGACCTATTGCCCAATGCCACGCAGGACCAGCATGTGGCGACGGGCTTTTTGCGAAATTCGATGCTCAACGAAGAAGGGGGCGTCGATCCCGAACAGTTCCGCATGGAGGCGATGTTTGACCGGATGGACGCCATGGGGAAGGCAATGCTGGGGATCGGCCTGAATTGTGCGCAATGCCACACCCACAAGTATGATCCGATTCAGCACGAGGAATATTATCGTCTGTTTGCGTATTTAAATAACGATCACGAGGCCCAACCGCGGGTCTATGCGGCGGATGAGTTGATGCAGCGGGCTAGCGTTCTGCAGCAGATTGGCGAAATTGAAAAACATCTGCAAGAACTCGATCCCGCCTGGGCCTACAAAATGGCCGTGTGGGAAGACTCCTGGCGCGCGGTGTCCCGTCCCGCCTGGACGGTGGTTACGCCCGACATTGATAAAAACTCCACCGGCGGGCAGCGTTATTACCTATTGCCGGACGGCAGTTTTTTGGCGCAGGGCTACCAACCGACAAAGTCCACGGCCCACATGACATTCCAGACCGACTTGCAGGGGATTACAGCGTTTCAACTGGAAACCCTGCATGATGACAATCTTCCCGCACGCGGTCCGGGTCGGTCATTTATGGGAACGTTTGGCCTGTCGGAATTCAAAGTCGAAGCCAAAAAGGAGGATGGCGGGCGCGAAGGGGTCAAGGTAGCCTCCGCCGCGGCCGACTTGCAGGCCCAACCCGAAACAGCCGTGCATCCCAACTTTAACGAAGACCCCCCCGTCAAGCGGTTCTTTGGCCCTGCTAGCTACGCGCTCGATGGCAATAGCGACACCGGCTGGTCCAGCGACCTGGGCCCAGGCCGACGCAACTTTGAAAGCACGATTGTGTTTAACCTGGAAAAACCGCTCACTAGCAAAGAAATTTATGTCCAACTGATGCAGAACATTGGCGGGTGGAATAGTGACGATCTGCAAGCGGCGCAATTGGGCCGGTTTCGGCTATCGGTGACCACCGCGCCAAACGCTACGGTTGATCCCGTGCCGCCGCATGTCCGCCGGGCGCTGGCCGTGCCGCGCGACCAGCGCAATCCGGCCCAAGTCGCCACGATTTTTGCTTATTGGCGCACGACCGTCCCGGAATGGAAAGAACACAACGACCGCATTGAGGCACTCTGGGCCACCCATCCCGAAGGGACCACCCAGATGACGCTGGCCCAGCGTGATGATCCGCGTTTGACCAGCATCCTCAAACGGGGGGATTGGCTAAAACCGGGCAAAGCGGTCACGGCAGGCGTACCTAAATTTTTGCACCAAGTCCCCCCCGACGCCCCCCCCACGCGGTTGACCCTGGCGCATTGGGTTGCCGACCGCAATTCCCCCACGACCGCTCGGGTCTTTGTAAATCGGGTGTGGCAAGCGTACTTTGGCGTGGGAATTGTGTCGACGAGCGAGGACTTTGGCACCCAGTCCGAGGCCCCCTCCCATCAAGAATTGTTAGATTGGCTGGCGGTAGAGTTCATGGACAACGGCTGGAGTGTCAAACAACTCCACAAGCTGATCGTCACCAGCCAGACATATCAACAATCCAGCGCGGTGACGCCGGAACAACTGGAAAAAGACCCTTACAATCGGCTGCTGGCCCGTGGACCACGCTTTCGCGTGGAGGGAGAAATTGTTCGCGATATTCAGTTGGCGACATCCGGCCTGTTAAATCCCAAGCTGGGTGGCCGCGCGGTCATGCCTCCGGCCCCGGCGTTTTTGTTTGTGGCCCCCGCCAGCTATGCCCCGTTCCCCTGGAAGGAAGAAACCGGCGAGGACCGCTATCGACGGGCGGTTTATACCTGGCGACGGCGGACCACCCCTTATCCATTTTTGCAGACGTTTGACACTCCCGACGCCAACGTTGCCTGTGTGCGCCGCACGCGGGCCAACACTCCGCTGCAAGCGTTAATGACACTGAATGAAACCGTCTCGATGGAGGCGGCCCGGGCCTTGGCCAGGCGGATCTTGCAGTCCGGGGGCCCGACTGATCTTGATCGGATCAATTTTGCCTTTCGCACGGTGCTCAGCCGCAGCCCGTCGGATAAAGAAATCGCCGCCATCCTGCAACTTTTGGAAAAGCAAGAAGCCCGCATTGCCGCCGGTTGGGTCAATCCGTGGGAAATTGCGACGGGTAAAAAGGAATTTCCTACCGATCTGCCCAAAGACACTAACCCCACGCAGTTGGCGGCGTACACCATCGCCTCCCGCGTACTACTCAACCTGGACGAAACAGTGACCAAGGAGTAATGCAGGGTAATGCGGGGCTACGTGGCAGGGGCTTTAACAAACCACAAAGCCGCCGATGGCATCGGCGGTCTGGGCCGCGAGAGGTGGGGACGGCCACGTGCCACTGCTTTAGCCCATAACAATTTACCCTTAAATTTCCAACTGACCGAAGTCCGTGCCACAAACCGCAGTGGCATTGACATCGTCAGAGTTCGCCTTTTTTCGCTAACTAATCGCGTTTTTATACTTGCGGGCCAACGGCCCGACCGATCCCAGCCTAGGGCAAGCGCAGTAAATGATAAAACCAATTTGATAGGGCCAACGGCCCGATTCATCTTCGTTTTTCAAAATTTGAGCTGTGACTGTTTAGCCTAACATTGATTTATCACTTTCAATTTTGCATTACACTATTCCGCCTGTTCACAGGACCACGTTATGAACCTTGCCACCGAACTCCAAGCCGAAATTCAAAAATACCTCACCCGTCGCTGGTTCTTGCGCGATTGCGGGGTTAAGCTGGGCGCGCTGGGTCTGGCGTCAATGTTGGGAAACACACTCGGCAATGGTCCTAACGGGGCCATTGCGGCTGGTGGTAATGACGCAAAGACGGGACCAATGGCCCCCAAGCAGCCGCATTTCCCCCCCAAGGCCAAGCGCGTGGTCTACCTTTTTCAGGCGGGAGCGCCGAGCCATCTTGAACTGTTCGATAACAAGCCTGAACTGGCCAAATGGGATGGCAAATTGCCCCCTGCGGAACTACTTAAAGGCTACCGCGCGGCCTTTATTACGCCCAATAGCTCGCTCCTCGGACCAAAATTCAAATTTGCCAAGTATGGCCAGTCGGGGGCCGAACTGTCGGAGCTGTTGCCCCATACGGCTAAAATCGCCGACGAACTGTGCATTGTCAAATCGCTGGCCACGGACGCCTTTAACCATGCTCCCGCCCAGATCATGATGAACACCGGTTCCATGCAATTTGGGCGGCCCAGCATGGGATCGTGGGTGACGTATGGGTTAGGGACGGAAAACCAGGATTTGCCGGGGTTTGTGGTCTTTTCCACCGGTCAAAAAGGGACCAGCGGCGGGGCCAGCAATTATGGCTGCGGCTTTTTGCCCACCGTGTACCAGGGGGTGCCGTTCCGCGGGGTAGGGGACCCAGTTTTGTTTCTGTCCAATCCGGCGGGGATTGATCAGCAGACCCAGCGCGAGACGCTGGATGCGATAAAGCTACTCAACGAGGAACACCTGGCTAAACAGGGTGACCCTGAAATCGCCACGCGGATCAATTCGTATGAATTGGCCTACCGCATGCAGGGAATCGCGCCCGAGATCATGGACCTCAATCAAGAATCCAAGGAAACGCTCGAAATGTACGGCGCGGAGCCGGGCAAAATGTCGTATGCAAATTCGTGCCTGTTGGCGCGGCGACTGCTAGAACGGGGCGTGCGCTTTGTGCAGGTCTTTCATGAGGCCTGGGACCACCACGGTGGGTTGGTGGGGGGGCTTAAGGAACAGTGCGGCAACACCGATAAAGCGAGCGCCGCCCTGGTGGCCGACCTGAAACAGCGGGGACTACTGGATGACACGCTGGTGATTTGGGGAGGGGAATTTGGCCGCACGCCGATGAACCAAGGGGGGGCCGACGGCCGCGACCATCATCCCAACGCCTTTACCATGTGGTTTGCGGGGGGCGGCGTAAAAAAGGGGCACACCATCGGCGCGAGCGACGAATTTGGCTTTAACGCCGTCGAGGACCGCCTGCACGTGAATGACCTGCACGCGACGTTACTACACCTCTTGGGCTTTGACCACGAAAAACTGACGGTGCGCTTTCAGGGGTTGGACTTCCGCTTGACCGGCGTGCAGGGGGAAGTCATGAAAAAGATGATCGCGTAGGGTTTTTGAGTCGTAGGGATTAACAAAATTCGCCGCTCATAGCGGCGGTTTTTTTGTCTTATTTATCGCTCAGGAGCAAGCCTCGCTCGGTGGTCTAATGTTTAATATGGGTATTTGGCAATTTGCTTCTTAGTTGTGCCACGGCAGCCGCGGAGGTATTGGTATTTTCCAAGTAAAGAAATCTTAATGATTGCAAATTTGACAATTGGGCCAACCCCGTGTCTGTGATTTGCGTGCCGGAAAGGTCTAAGTCGCGCAATGTTGTTAAACGAGCAATTACGGCCAGTCCGGTGTCGTTAACGAGAGTATCGCGGAGTCTGAGGCTATCTAATGGCTGTTGAGTTAAATACGAAAAACCTGTCCCATTGATTGGATTCTCCGTCAAGTTTAAACCTTTAAGTTTTAGTAACTTCCTAAAGTTGATTAGCCCGTCATCTGTAATCTGGTTGCCAGTTAGATCCAAGTAATCGATTTTTGAGTTTTCGTTAATAAGCGTGAGATCAGTATCTACTAATTCAACATCAGCAATATAGTGAGTGTCATGGGAGATGAAATATTTCTCATCCAATAATTTATTGCGGCGTGCAAGCCGGGGATGCTCAGCCTCGATGCGCTTTCTTAATAAAATCTCAGTGCCAAAATTTATTTTATGCGGTGTGGCTCCAGAATAGCGACCATCAGCATGCGGCCAGCTATCTCCCGAGCTGAAGTCGTGGATTATGCAGAATTCATAAGGTTGTTTGGTATCAATGATCGCCATCAAATTCCCCTGCTCCGCCGTAATCAACTCAAAGTCTTGTTCATAAGGGCCAATTCCACGTGCGCCAATCGAACATAGGGGGATCACCACCTGATCATTAACAGTAACTTCATAACAAAAAGATTCGATAAAGTCGGGAAATCGCTCTCCGTAGATTGTAATACGGCGGCCCTGCCCACAGTCGAATTCCTTAAACACATACTCATTTGGAATATCATAAATGATTTTTCCTAGCCATAAACCTACGGCAACGACGACGAAAGCCAGTAGTAAGCTCAGTAACCGAAAACGAGGTAATTTATAAAGTGGCTTCATGACGGTTCATGTTAAGGATCGCTCGAAAAATAAGGACCCGGATTATTATACTCCGAATGCCTGCTAGCACGATATTTGGCGTGTTTTCACCGGGAAGTTATTTGTCGTGCGCCCCTAAGGCGTAACATGTGGAATTGTGGATATCCATTTACTTGTGGCATATGTTGGATTTTACAGCAACTCTTTCAATCGGCGATAGGTCGAGTACTCAATTCGATCTAGTTGATTTGGACAATACCATGCCTCTAACCAGCTTTAACCACGTTCTTTTGTTATACTTGCTGTATGCCCCCAATCTTGCACCTCGAAAAAATTTTAAACTCGCCACCGGAAGATGCTTTCGCAATATCGCGAGAACACTCTGCTGGATTTACCCCGCGCCACTACCGCGACTCAGCCGACATCCTTCCTTGGCTGCGTCTGCGCACACTCGCCTTTGCGAAGGAGCGTCCCGGACTGGCCCAATGGACCGAACGGGACTTTGAACGCGAGTTTTTGGCCAAGCCCTGGTGGTCGCCCACGCGAATGTGGCTAGTTGAGGATTTTACCCCGGGGGGCGGCGCGCCGGTCCTGGTCGGGGCGGTCTGCCTGGCTGAGCGCGGGGCAACCACCCATGATCCGCTACCGGGGCAGTCTATATCCGGCGGCGGTATGATACCGGATGCGCGTTCTGCCCCCGGCGGGGGTGATGCCGTTTTGCCGCTTTCCGTCATCCATTGGCTGATGGTCCATCCCGGTTATCGCCGCCGGGGGCTGGGCGAATGGCTCATCCACGTGCTGGAACAGGCTGTTTGGGATTCCGGCGGCAGGACGATCCACTTGGAAACCCATGCTGGCTGGTCCGCCGCCGTCCGGCTCTATACACGGCTGGGTTATAGCCCTGTGGCATCAACCAGCGGTGCCGGATAGAACTCCATGAGCGCCTGCGCTCAGATCACTTCCACGCGATTATCGCGCAGCCTCACCCGCCCTTCCGCTAGCCAGCGAATGACCCGCGGGTAAAGCTCGCATTCAGCGGCAAACACCCGCGCCGCTAGCGAAACTGGCGTATCTCCCGCCAGTACCGGGACAGCGCTCTGAGCGATAATCGGCCCCTGATCGTATTGATTATCCACGAAATGGACCGTACACCCGCTTAGTTTGACCCCCGCGGCCAAGGCCGCCGCATGCACCCGCAGGCCGTACATCCCCGCCCCCCCAAAAGCGGGAAGAAGCGAAGGGTGAATATTGATAGATTTCAGCCAAAAGTCATCAGGAATGATCAGTTTCTTTAAAAATCCAGCACAAACTATCAAATCCGACTGCTCTTTTCGGCAATGCTTAAAGATTTCCTGGCTAAATGCGGCTAATCCAGCGGTGGGATCGGAATGATGATAATCCCGCGGATTGAGGGAGATCGCGGCAATCCCTGCCCCACGAGCCAGGGCTAGGCCGGGAGATTGAGAGTTGCTGGATATGACTTGAATGATTTGACTGCCCGACGGAAGGGCTTGCTGGTGATCCAGCAAATTCCGAAGCGTGGTCCCCCCACCCGAGATTAAGACAGTGATACGCATGGTAAAGCCCTGAAAAGCTGGCATTATGCCGCTAATGCACCCCCCTGGCTAGCGTCAAAAGTAAATAACCACAAAACTGCTTAGGGAGACGAAAGGGAAACCGGGCAAAAGAAGGAAAAAAGTGAAAAATGCGAGAAAAATAGAGCAGGAACGATCAGAAGGATCTGCGGATATGGAGCAATTGCACCAAGATAGTGATTGAAAATAATCAAAATCTAATACAAAATGCTTGCAATCTACCAAAAATGAAGGAATAATCTCATTAATTGTTAGAGTTAGCCGGGGGAGGTTGTGTGCTAGCCGAGGAGCGCCGAAATCGATTGATCGAACTGGTCCGCCAGCGGGGATTTGCCTCGTTGCCGGCGCTAGTGGAGGCATTGGCGGTGTCGGAATCGACCATCCGCCGCGATCTGGATTATTTGGAAGAGTTCGGCACGATGCGGCGGACGCATGGGGGAGTCTTTTATACCGGCCAGGCGCCATTGCTGCCCCACTTTATTGAAAGCCAACCCGCCAATTGGGACCAAAAGCAGGCAATCGCCCGGCGGGCGGTGGAACTGGTGCAGGAGGGGGACTCCGTCCTCTTGGACGGGGGGACCACCACGTACGAGGTGGCGCGATTATTAGTTGGGCGGAATTTGCAGATTGTGACCAACTCCTTGCCCGTGGCAAATTTATTTACCGCCAGCGCCAGCACGGAACTGATTTTTTTGGGGGGGTACATCGATCACCGTTCCGGCGTGGCGATGGGGCCATATACCAATGAAATGCTCGGCCAGTTGAATGTCAGTAAAACAATCATGAGCGTCGCCGCGGTCCATGACCGGGGATTTTATAACAGCAATGTCCTGTTGGTGGAAACCGAACGGACGATGATGCGGGCCGCGGACCAGGTGATTATTGTCGCGGATAGCAGCAAGTTTGGCCGCCGCAGTTTGCAGTTACTGGGGCCGTTGGCGGATGCGGATCATTTGGTGGTCGATGCCGAATTGTCCCCCAAGTGGCGGGAAAAATTGGCCGCCGCGCAGGTGCGGGTTAGTCTGGCGGCCAGTGCGGGCAAAAATCAGACCGCGGAGGGTAACTCCGCCCACCAGGAAACTGGCGGCTCGGCGGGCCTTACTCTATCGCAAAACACATCAAGCATACCGGGTGGTAACGCGACAACTTTGTCGGAATAGCAAATTGGCAATTACTTTGATCAACCTATAGCTACTTTTCCATGTCCACAACCACGATCCAACCTGCCATCGACCGTACTTGGGTGGAACGCATCGTTCGTGATGTGGTGCGCGGCCAGACGGGGGCGAAGGCCTCAAATCAGCAACATAACGCCGCAATTCATTTGCAATCCGCAAGTTCCGGGCAGCCGAATTTGGTCGTCAGCATTTCCGCCCGGCATTGCCATTTAACAGATGAACATGTGGAGATTTTGTTTGGCCGCGGGGCAAAATTGACCCCGCATAAAATGCTATATCAGGATGGCTTTTTTGCCGCGGAGCAAACCGTCATGCTGGTCGGCCCGAATAAGCGCAAGATGCTTCCCACGGTGCGGGTATTGGGACCGACCCGTCCCGCCAGCCAGGTCGAGCTGGCCTTTACCGACGCGATCTCCCTGGGGATTGAAATTCCTGTGCGGGCCAGCGGCAAAATTACCGGCACCCCAGGCTGCATCCTGGTCGGTCCCGCCGGGGTGGTGGAACTGCATGAAGGCGTCATCCGCGCTGAACGGCATGTGCATATGAATCTGCAACACGCCGCGTACTACGGCGTAAAAAACGGAGATCGCATGCATTTGCGGATCACATCCGGCAGTTGCTCGGCGGTGCTGGAGGATCTGTTGGTTCGCGCCGACCAGACCAGCAAGCTAGAGGTGCACATTGATACCGACGAAGGAAACGCGGTCGATCTGGATCACGCGACCAAAGTGGAGCTATTTCGCCGAAATTAATTCAACCAAGAATAAACCTTGAACTGATCGCCGCGCAACGTGATAGTTTGACGCGGCCAAGCAGACCGAATGTGTGGGATTGTTGTCACTTTTTTACTTTTGGGAGAGTGCTATGGCAATGGTGATGGAAGCGATCGGCATGATCGAGACCAAAGGGTTTATCGCCCTGGTGGAAGCGAGCGATGCCATGATGAAGGCGGCCAACGTCAAGTTCCTGGGTTGGGACAAGGTTGGCAGCGGGTTGGTGACGGCGTTTGTGACGGGGGATGTCGCCGCGGTCAAGGCCGCCACCGACGCGGGAGCAACCGCCGCCGGTCGGATTGGCGATGTCGTTAGTGTGCAGGTGATTCCCCGCCCCCATGAAGACCTGGAAGTGGTGCTCCCCGTGAAAGTGGCCCGCAGTGGTGGCGTCGAGTAGTTTTGCTGTAAATCAGCAATACGGCTGAAAACATTCACCGGCATGCGCGAAAATGGCGTAAAACCGTCATGCTTTTGAGATGCATGCTAACTTTTGACTTGAATTTGCCTCATTTTTTCCTAGGAATGTGACCCATGAATACAGCGATTGGACTGATTGAAACCAAAGGCCTGGTGGCCTTGGTGGAAGCGACCGATGCGATGGCCAAGGCGGCCAACGTGCAAATTGTGAAACGTGTTTCCATCGGCGGCGCGTATGTCACGACCGTGGTGACCGGCGATGTCGGCAGCGTGCGAGCGGCGGTGGAAGCGGGGGCTGCGGCCGCCTCGCAGGTGGGAGATCTAGTGGGGAGCCATATTATTCCCCGTCCGGCCGAAGGCCTAGCCGCGGCTTACTTTAGCTAAGTTCGGTTAAACCACTCACGGAGGAAGCCTTACCATGAAAATCCTGGTGGCAAACCTGGGCTCGACCAGCTTTAAGTATCGCCTGTTTGACATGGCGGACGAACGGCAATTGGCCCGGGGGGGGGTGGAGCGGATCGGCAGCGCCAGCAGCCGCTGCTTTGTGGAGATCAACGGCCAAAAGCGCGAGCTGACGGCGGTGGTTCCCGATCATGCGGTGGCGGTCAAGGCCTGTTTAGAGCAATTGACGGATCCCGACGGTGGATGTTTACAGTCCGCCGACCAAGTCGCGGCGATTGGCTTTAAGGCCGTGCATGGCGGAAAGTATAGCGGTGTGCAGCGGGTCAATCCCGGAGTACTGGCGGCGATGGAACAGATGAATCCCGTCGCCCCCGCACATAACCCTCCCTACATTGCGGCCATGCGGCTACTGAGCGAGAAACTGCCGGGATTACCCCTGGTGGCGGCGTTTGAGACTGGCTTTCACCAGACAATTCCCGATCGATTGCGGTTGTACCAGGTCCCCCATGCTTGGGCCACCGACTATCACGTGCGACGTTGGGGATTTCATGGCGCTAGTCACCGCTATATTGCGGGGCGGGTGGCGAAATTGCTGGGCAGGACGGATTTGCGGGTGATTTCGTGCCACTTGGGTGGGTCCAACTCGCTTTGTGCGATCCGGGCTGGCCATAGCGTGGCGACCAGTATGGGAATGAGTCCGCAGACCGGGCTGCCGCACAATAACCGCACGGGTGATTTTGATCCGTTTGCCTTGCCAGTGGTAATGGCGGCATCGGGAAAAACGCTGGAGCAGGTCTTGGATGATCTGGCCGAGCGGAGCGGACTGTTGGGACTGAGCGGGGTGAGCGGTGACGTGCGCGACCTAGAAAGTGCCGCCGCGGCGGGGAACGCGCGGGCGCAATTGGCGCTGGACGCGTTTGTTACCGCTATTCGCCAGTACCTGGGGGCGTATTTGGTGGAACTGGGGGGGGCGGATGCGATTGTGTTTACCGGGGGCATCGGTGAAAACAGCGCGGCGATCCGCGCGGGCGTGTGCGCGAATTTGTCAGAGCTAGGCATCGAGTTGGATGCGGCGGCCAATAACGCCGCCACGGGTGAAGTTTGCGTTAGCACGTCCAGCTCGCGCACACAGATTTGGATCATGCCAACGAATGAAGAACTGGTTGTCGCGCGGCAGGCGTACGCCCTGCTGACTGAACAATCCACTACAGCGGATTAGAACCATGTTTGTCGCTAAAGTTACCGGATCCGTGGTTTCCACGCACAAGGTTGAGTCGATGACCGGCCGCAAGTTGCTGGTGGTCGAGCCGTACCGCATCGATCCCGACACCCGCGGCAGCCTGAAAACGACGGGCCGCACGTTTATCGCCATCGATACGGTGGGGGCGGGTGAGGGAGAGTTTGTCCTGATTACCCAGGGGTCGAGCGCGCGGCTGACGCCCGAGACCAAAAATCTGCCCATCGACACGGTCATCATTGGGATTGTTGATCAAGTGCAAGTCGATAATCAAACGGTTTTTCGACGGGAAGATAGTTGAGCGAAGATCGCGATTTGAGATTTCATATTTGAGATTTGTGATTTGAGATCTCCTTCCCACTATCCACTCCTCACTATCCACCCCCCACCATCCACTCCACACTACCACCCACCCATGCAAGCCACCGAAACACTCATTCGCAGCGTTGTCCAGCAGGTATTGGCGGAGCTAAAGGGTTCGCCGCTGGCGAATGGCGCGCACGCCACGGCGGGTCGGGGGTATACGGGTCGTTTTGGCATCTTTCAGTCCGTGGACGAGGCGACCACGGCCGCGACCGAGGCTTTTGAGCGACTCAGCGAACGCACCCTGGCCGACCGCAAGCGGATCATTGATCATATCCGGCGGATTTCCATCGACCAGTGCGTGGAACTGGGGACGCTGGAAATGCAAGAAACCAAAATTGGCCGCCTGGCCCATAAGATCGAAAAGCTCAAAACGCTGGGCGAGCGGACGCCGGGGGTGGAGTTTTTGCGGAGCGAAGTCTTTAGCGGCGATCACGGTTTGGCCGTGATAGAGCACGCTCCCTTTGGCGTGATTGGCTGTATCACGCCGGTGACGCACTCTCTACCCACCATTACCGGCAACGCCGTTAGCATGTTGGCGGGAGGAAACACGCTGGTGGTCAATCCGCATCCCAGCGGCAAAAAAGTCGCGGTCGAAGGGGTGCGGCGCTTTAATCAGGCCATCTATGCCGATTTGGGAATCGATAATCTGATTTGCGTCCTGGCCGAACCGACGCTAGAGACCGCCAGCGCGCTCTTTGCCCATCGCGATGTCAAGCTAATCTGCGTGACCGGCGGGCCCGCGGTCGCGCGGGCGGCCATGCAATCGAGCAAGCGGGCCATCGTGGCCGGGCCGGGAAATCCCCCGGTGGTCGTGGACGAAACAGCCGATCTGGACCGGGCCGCCCGCGCGATCATCCAGGGGGGCGCCTATGACAACAACCTGCTCTGCATCGCCGAAAAAGAAGTTTTCGTCGTGGCGAGTGTCATGGATCAATTGCTGGTCGCCATGGAACGGGCGGGAGCCATCCGCCTGAATAGCGTGGAAATCGAAAAGCTGACCGCCCAAGCGATCACCAGCACGGGGGAGGGGAGCCACAAGCATGACGTGGCGGCCAAGGAATTCATCGGCCAAGATGCCGCCGTCCTAGCGCGGGCGATTGGCAAAACAGTCCCGCCCCAAACCGAACTGCTCTTTGGCGAAACGACCGTGGCCAACCCCTTTGTGCCGGTTGAACAAATGATGCCCTTTATCCCATTTGTCCGCTGCCGCGATGTGGATGAATGCATCGCCCTGGCCAAGCATTATGAGCACGGATTTCGCCATACGGCCATCATTCACAGTAATAATGTGCGCAACATGACCAAAATGGGCCGCGCGCTGGATACCACGCTCTTTGTCAAAAATGGCCCCTGCATGGCCGCCTTGGGCCTTGGGGGAGAGGGCTACTTAAGTTTTTCCATCGCGACGCCCACCGGTGAAGGAGTGACCACGCCGCTGACGTTTACCCGCGAACGCCGCTGCTCATTGATTGATGATCTGCGGATTCTGGGAGGGAAATCAAATTAAGAATTAAAAATTAAGAATTAAGAATGACAGACCAGGTGATCATTCCTTCCAACTCCAGACTCCACTACTCCAAACTCCATTCCACCACTCCCCCATGCAACTGGCCACGGTTATCGGACACGCGACAGCCACCCTCAAGCATCCTTCGATGCATGGGTGGAAGCTATTGCTGGTCCAACCTTTTATGAAGGATGGCCAGACACCGGATGGAGATGTACTCTTGGCGGTGGACCATTTGGGAGCGGGGCGCGGGGAACGAGTGATTATTACCAGCGACGGGGCGGGGACCCGAGCCTTGATGAAATCCGACACCACTCCCGTCCGGTGGAGTGTCACGGGGATCGCCGATCAAGCAAGCGGCGAAAATTAAAGAACAACATATTGTGCCGTGCATGAATCCAACCGAGAGTCAAATCGATGCGATTGTCGCCGAAGTGCTGCGACGGCTGCGCGTCGACACGTCCGGAGTGGCGTCGGGCGGTATGACCGGGGAAGTACAACTCACGGCCAAGGTCATTGGGCTGGCGGATGTGGCGGTATTTGCCGGTAAAGCCGTCACCCTGCGGGTGGCAACCGGGGCCATTGTCACGCCCGCCGCGCGCGATTGGCTGCGGGAAAAAGAGATTTTGCTGATCAAGGAACCAGCGAAGTTAAACAATAAAAACGAGCCAACCGCAAACCAGCGTCGCATCGCCGTGCCCAAACCAAGCACCATCGTTTGGGCGGATGTCCGGCCAACCACGGCTAGCGCGGCGGTGCTGCGAAAGTTGCGCGACAGCGGGTCCACCGTGCAGCAAATTGCCCGCACGGGTCAGTCGACCATGGTGGCGGAGGTGGCGGAACAAGTGGCGGGGCATGGTTTCAGGGGGGTGGTGCTGACCGGTGAACCGTGGAGTGCGGTAATCGGGGCTAATCGCCGCCAGAGTGTGCAGGCCGTGTGGTGTCGAGATCAAAGGGAAATACACGACGCCCAACGGACGGTGGAGGTCAACTGTTTGATCATTGACCACGCGCGGCAAACGCAGTTTGGATTGTGGAATATTCTGCGTCCGTTTGTCGAGCGCTAGGTAAATGCAGAATGATGAATGTGAAATGCGGAATGATGAATACAGAATGCAGTATGCAGAATAACACCAAACTTCATTCCTCCAAACACCTTCCTCACACGGAGTGTGAGGAGTACATTTTGCCAAAAACCAAAAACCAAAAACCAAAAACCATTACTCCATAACTCCACTCCTCCAAACTCCAACCACCCCCCATGCGTATCGGCAAAGTTATCGGCACCGTCACGCTTAATCGCCAGCATCCGGCGATGACCGGGGCGCGGTACAAACTTGTTGTGCCGCAGTCGCTGGCGAATTTAGCGGGGGATAACATGTCCCCGGCGGAGGAATTGACCGTGTATGACGATTTGGGGGCGGGGGAGGGGAGTATGATCGCCTTTAGCGAAGGGGGAGAGGCGGCCCAGCCGTTTCGGCCCGTTTTTAAGCCCGTCGATGCGTACTGCGCGGCGCTGTTAGATCAAATTGTAATTTATCCCGCGACCTGATTGACCGGAAATTTTGCTAACCCAGACAAACAGAGTTTTTCACAACCCACCTTCCTGATTACTTGTCGGCGGCGAACATGGCGAATTTGCAACAACTCAAAGAAGAAATCTGCGACATCGGACGGCGCATTTACAACAAGGGCTTTGCCGCGGGGAATGACGGGAACATCAGCTTCCGTCTCAGCGAAAAGGAGGTCCTGTGCACGCCCACGATGATTTCCAAGGGATTCATGAAGCCGGCGGATTTATGCATTGTGGACCTGGAAGGGAACCAGATCTCGGGCCAGCGCAAGCGTTCCAGCGAAATCCGGCTGCACCTGACGATCATGAAGGCCCGCCCCGAGATCAAAAGCGTGGTTCACTGCCACCCGCCGCATGCCACGGCGTTTGCCGTCGCCCGCGAGCCGATTCCCCAATGCGTCCTGCCCGAGGTCGAGGTCTTCTTGGGCGATGTGCCGATCACCAAATACGAGACCCCCGGCGATCAAAAATTCGCCGACACTGTGCTCCCTTATGTTCATAAATCCAACGTGATGATCCTGGCCAACCACGGCACGGTCAGCTTTGGCGAATCGGTCGAACGGGCCTATTGGTGGACGGAAATTCTCGACGCTTATTGCCGGATTTTGCTGCTGAGCAAGGACCTGGGGCATGTGAATTACCTGGGTGAGCAAAAGTCGCGGGAATTGATCGAGCTGAAGACCAAGTGGGGATTCAAAGACGCGCGGCTAACCGATGGCGTGGAAAACTGCGATATCTGCGCGAATGACGTGTTTCGCGGCAGCTGGGCGGAGACGGGCGTTAGCCGCAAGGCGTTTCCCGCCCCCGAGCCAATCTCCACCCGCGCGGCCATCGGTGATGGCAGCCAGCCGAGTAAAGTTGCCGCCGTGGCGAATGCGAACGCGGGAATTCCCGTGGTTTCCGGTCCCACCGGTGAGCAGGTCGCGGCGGCGGTGGCCGCGGCAACCCAAAATTTGGGCAACGCGCGTGCCGGCGAAACACCCGATCAGGAACGATTGATCCAGTTGATTACCGATCGGGTGATGGCGGCGTTAGGGAAGTAGAGTTTGTGGGGGAGTAGAGTTTGGAGTAATGGAGAGAAAGAGGAAATCATATCTCTAAAACTCCCTCATCCGGCTCGCAAGCTCGCCACCTTCTCCCACGGGGAGAAGGGTTTTTAAAACCCCCACTATCCTCCCCACACACCATCTCCCCACCATCCACCATCCACCATCCACCATCCACCATCCACCACCCACCACCCACCATCCACCACCCACTAACCACTATTCCCTCACCATGAAAGTCAGCATTATTGGCGGCGGCGGCTTGGTCGGCTCTTGCACGGGATTTGCGCTGCAGGCGGGGGGAATCGTGCGCGAAGTGGCGCTCTTGGACGCGAATGCCGACGCGGCGGACGGCCAGGCACTCGACCTGTTGCACGGGTCCTCCAGTATGGCTGATCAGGCGTTTTACGCCGGTGGATACGAGCAGATTCCCACCAGCGATTTGATTTGCATTACCGCCGGATTGCGGCGCAAGCCGGATGAAAGCCGGTTGGATCTCATTAACCGCAACGTCGATCTCTTTACCGGAATCCTTGCGGAGATTTTAAAAGTGGGGCTCAAACCGGGCGCGATCGTGCTAGTGGTCTCGAACCCCGTCGATGTGCTGACACATTTGGCCGCGCAGCGCCTCAAACTGCCGCCGCATCAGGTGCTGGGCCTGGGAACACAGCTCGACACGCTACGTTTTCGCGGGTTATTAGCCGCCAAACTCAACGCCGCACCCACCCAGGTGCAGGCGCTGATCCTAGGCGAGCATGGCGATAGCATGGTTCCGATCTGGTCCGCCGCCACGATCGGCGGCCTGCCGCTGGATAAATTTCCCCATTGGACGCCACAACTGGGCCAGCAGATCTTTGAACGGGCCAAAACCAGCGGCGCGGAAATGATTAAAAAGAAGGGCGGGGCGGGCTTTGCCGTGGGCGTGGCGATCAAGGATGTGATCGAAGCGGTCGCGCTGGATCGCCGTTGCGTGTTGCCTGTTTCCAGCGTGCAGAACGGCTGTTATGGACTAAAAGACGTGGCAATCTCGGTTCCGACGGTCGTGGGTCGGACGGGTGTCCAGAGCCATTACGAGATCGACCTCTGGCCCAAGGAGCTGCAAGCGCTCAAGCAGAGCGCGAGCGTCCTGCGCGAGACCTTGGACGCGGTTACGAAACGCCTGGCGGGAAAGTAAAATTTCATTGCTAGGGAAATGCAAAATCACGGAGCCACGGAGGAAAACACCGAGCGGCACGGAGAACAGATTTGGAACATAGATACAACAGATGGGACTGATTTACGCGGATCAGTAAAGAGAATTCAACCGGACGCTAGCGCGTGTCGGCTGATGGTTGATGCAGTCACGGTGACGAAATCAGCCGCCGGGCGCTAGCCCACGGTTCATTTTCCTTTGGATTGCCCCTCCGTGCAACTCGTTAGACTCCGTGCCTTTGTGCTAAATCTTTCCTTCTTGGTTTAACCACATGCAAAAAACCCTTGACGCCAAATTGGCTGAAATTCACGCCGATCCGCACGGTTCGCGGGCGTTCATTTTGGCCGACGCCAAGGACGCCGACATGGCCTTTGGCATGGGGGCGCCGGGCCTCTCGCCCGAGCAGCACGCCGGGGAGGTCCGGTTTCGCACGTTGGCGCAGTATCGCGACCAAATCCGCCAGATTATTCAGCAGGGGCTAGTGGATATCATGCTGATGTCGGCTAGCACCAGCGCGCAGCTCACGTTGATCGAAGGGTTATTCGACCATAGTCCCATCACGCCCGCTGGTCGGGCCAATGATGCCACCGATGTCTTTGTGGTGCGGGGACAAAACTACCTGGCACAGCCCGCCCGGCCGTTCCGCTCGGCCGCGCTCGATCATTTGCAGTGCGGGCACCTGGACTGCGAGCCCCAAGAGCGCGTGCGCGGGGCAAACCTGGGCCTGTATAGCGTCACTTTTAATAACCGCCTCGAGGAGGATTTGCACACGCTTGAGCAATACAAGCTGTTCCGCGAAGAGGCGGAACGCAAGGGCTTTCGGCATTTTCTGGAGGTCTTTGATCCCAATGCCCCGACCGCATTAACAGCCGATACAATACCCCCATTTATTAATGACCACATCGCCCGCACGCTGGCGGGGGTCGCGCCAGCGGGTCGGCCCGTGTTTCTCAAGATTGTGTATCATGGTCCCCGCGCAATGGAGGAACTCGTCGCTTATGATCCGCACTTGGTCGTGGGCATCCTGGGGGGAAGCGCGGGGACGACCTATGACGCGTTTAAAATGCTGGCCGAGGCTAAGAAATACGGCGCGCGGGCGGCGCTGTACGGGCGTAAAATCAACCAAGCCGAGAACCAGTTAGCCTTTATTGAGTTTCTAAAGCTGCTGGCCGACGGACTGATCACCGCGGAAGAGGCGGTAAAAGCCTATCATGCGGTCTTAGCCAAATTGGGCATTCAGCCACACCGTAAATTAGCGGATGACTTGACTCTGCAAACCGCGGCGATGAGTTACGGCGGCATCCCCCAGGTAAGCGTACCTGCTTTGCCGTCGGCCATGCAATCAGCCTCCCCCCCGGATAAAAAACAGGCATCCCCGGGGGATTGCGGCTGTGGCGGGACAGTCCCCGCGGCATGTGCCTGCTCCGGGCACGCCCATGATGATGCCCCACAGACAAAAGGGCAAAAACCGGCCAGCCAAAAAGCCGCGGCGTCCGCGGGCCAATCATCCCCGCGACCGCTAACAACCGCTGAGAAACTGGCCGCGAATCAGGCGAAACGGGACCGCATTTGGGGACGTATATAGCTTTTACGCGCTATTAATAAACCCGCTCGGGCCGCGACCGCAGGCTGTTGGCCTCGGCGTCGTTGACAAATTCCACCGTCTCCGGGTTGATCGTAAGCTCTCGCTGCAGCATCCACGCCAGCGCGGCGGCATGGCAGGCCACATGCGAATGTTTCATCACCGAGGGATTGGCCGCCGTGGTCCCGCGGGATTTGACAGCGTCAAAAAAATTCCGCGCGTGCGCCGACACATCTAATCCCACGACTTTACCTTCCCGGGCGGGCAAATTCGCCCGCAGTGCGTCATCGCTGACTTCGATATCGCCGCTATCCCCCGTTTCCACCCAGCCACTTTCACCCACGAATCGGACGGGGCAGGTTCCCAGCTTTTGGATCCAACCGGGGCGCTGGCCAAAGGGCGTTTGCAAAAAGTCCAGGACCAGCTTGACGCCGTTGGCATACGCGCAGGTGATGGACTTTTCCGTCGGCGTGTAGGTTAAAGGCAAGGTGTTATCCACTTGATTGGCCCATTGGCACTGGTCAACGGTGTGCGCGCCCCAGTCGAGCAGTTTGGCCCCCGAGTCAAAATCATGGATGCCCCGCCAGCCTCCCGCCACGTAGCGGCTGTTATAGGGCCGCCACGGAGCCGGACCCAGCCACAAATTCCAGTCGCACACATCCGCCGGAGGTGATGGTTCGGCGGGGAGCCAGTTATTGTCGAGCGCGGGTTGATAGACTGACGCATAAAGTGTTTGCAGTTTCCCCAATTTTCCCCCGTGCGCCAGTTGGACCGCCGCTTGAAAGTTGGGGACGCTGCGCCTTTGGGTGCCGGCCTGAAACACTCGCTTTTCACGCTGAAAGACAGCTTCGATTTCCTGACAGTCGGATATGGTGATTCCGCAGGGCTTTTCGGAATACACGTCTTTGCCCGCTTTGGCCGCTAAAATTGACGCCCGCGCGTGCCAGCGGTCCCCCGTGGCGATCAGCACGGCGTGAATGTCCTTACGATCCAGGACTTCGCGAAAGTCGCGGTAAATTTGGCATTCGCTGTCGCCATAGTGGCCATCCACGAGTTTCTTGCCCGCTTCGCGGCGGCTGGCCTGCACATCGGCAATGGCCACGCAGCGGACATCCGGCTGCTTCAGCATGGCAGCCAAGTCATAAGTTCCCCGCGGGCCAATGCCGATCACGCCCAAGTTGATCGTGTCGCTAGGGGGAATGATTCCCTCCCGGCCCAGCGCGCGGGTGGAAACAAATAACGGGGCCGCAATCATCGTCGCGGCGCTGGCGGCCAAGGAAGTGGTCAGAAACTGTCGGCGGGAAGAGTTGGGCATAAAAAATCCACTTTCTAGTTACAGCAAGGGCAAGGGTGATGGATACAGCTGAGAAATTTAATCCCCTCGGAGATACGTTAAAATTTTTAGCCATACCGGGACAATACGCAAGTGATTTTTGCAATTCCACCAAATTGCTAGTCTCGGGGCGGCAGTTTGCCAATTTCACGCTGAACCCTGTCTGAGTCAGGGACAATTGGCAGTTGGGTGGCGGAGTGGCCATTAGCCCGCTAGAGCTGGCAAATTATTCGCCAGGATGATTGGCCAGAACACGCAATCCCCGGCCTAAAAATAATTCCAGTTGAGCGACCTGCAAGTGATACAAATACAATAACCGTAAATGGTCATTTTTTAACTTTAAGATGCGAATGCGTGCCTCGATAATTTGCCACGCCTCGATGGCTTGTTGTTCGGTCGCGGTTTCCAAGTCCGCTTCCGCCGCTTGGATCGCGGGAACGACTAGTTCCTCGTATTCCCGCAAATTTTCAGCCAAGATGCGGGCTTGCGCGTAGGCCGACAGCACATCGTTGACGCTTTCCAATTCCGCCAGATCCAATCGGGCCGCGGCTGCCTGGGTATTGGCCACCGCGGCGGCGATGCCCCCTTCGTTGCGATTAAAAATTGGCAAATCCAGTTGTACCCGCGCTCCCAGGGAATCACCGTTGTCATGTGTGTCCCCCCGAAAGCGTGGACCAACCTGCAAATCGGGTATTCCCCTGGCCCAGGCGACAGAAACTTCCCGTTGGCGTGTTTGCCAGGCGGCTCGCGCGGCGGCGATTCGTGGCAGGCTGCGTCGCGCTAGCTCGGCAAGTGTCCCATGGTCCATTTCTATTAACGAAAAAAATTCCAGCGAGTCCGCCAGGGTGACAGGTTCCAGCTGCTGTTGACCGATAGCGCGCGCTAAACGTAGTTTGGCTAATTCATATTTGGATGCCGCTTCCGTGCTTTCAACATGCGCCGACCACGCATTCAGTCGAATAAGGGAAATTGTGCCCAGTCGGGCATCAACGCGTTTTTGCTGTAACTTGGCCGCGGAATCGGCGTACTCGCGCAGTTTTAGCAGATTGTCGGATAATTCTTGATAGTAACGGGTTTCATAGGCGGCGGCGGTGGTTTCCAACAGAAGCACCTGCGCGTCGGCATCTCTTTGCTGGCAAGCTTGTGCAATTTCCGCCTGGGCGGCTGATTGGGCTCGGGGGATTTTTTTACCCAAGGGAAACGTAAACATCAACCGGCTGGTAATATCCGTGGATTCCGCATCTGAACGCAATTCATTTTCGGTATCTAGGACCAACGTGGGATTGGGCCACAAACCAGCCTGCAACAACCGCCCACGGGCCGAGTTAATTTCATGATCGCGGGCGAAAAGTAGGGGATGCTGGTCTAAGGTGGCCTGCCACAACTGCTCAAGGGTCAACGTTCGCGGGGTAATACTCTCCGCGACGATTGTTCCCGACACGGTTGATTGAGCCGAAGTTTGGACAACTTTGGAAGGATTTTCTACCTCCTCTTCGATCCAGGATTGCAGCAACTGGCGATTGGCGCGGCTTGGTGCGGGGTTAGTAGCAAAATTGTCGGGGGGAGACGCATGCTTGGGCTGAGGACTCGCAACCACGGACTTTTCCACAGACCCCACCCGGCGGGGAAGTTCGTTAGATAACAAAGAGAAATTTGACCGGGGTGTGGGGGGAATCTCGGTCGAAGGTGAATTCCACACCGCGAGGCAGCCCCCCTGGCAAAGCATCAGCCAGCAACCCCACCAGCAGCCGAGTGTCCAAGACCAGCTCGTTTTTAACCGAGGTTGATTCAAAAAAAGCGATCCTTTATCACAAAAAACCTAAAAAGCCGCTTACTTGGAACAAAAATAGTTAGCGCGGAGGAGTATATCGGTGCCAGCAGTTGGGTCAAGCTCAGTCTTTAACGCCCTCTCACAGGCTGGTTCATTGTGGCAGAGTGGGCAAGTTGGGTTGAGAGGTGAGTTTGTATTTTGGATGGAATCGAGAATCTAGGAATAAACTGCGGAATTGTGAGCGAATTGTTAATTTTGGATAAATGTGCCTAGTAAAGATTAGAAATTGTTTTTGAATATTTTTATAAAAAACTAGTAACTCTAGGCAGGTTAAGACTATATAACGATTGCAAGATATTAAGATTTGGTTACAATAGTGTTAGGGGAATTTGTGGGGAGTGGGCGTGAGTAGGTTGCCGCCAAGGTAAAAATTGCGTGGACAGGCTGCCATTTTAGGTAACGCGGATTTGGCTTTGGACTTTTTTTCGACCGCCACGATTAACGGATTGACCTGAATATACGGAGCTGATGGGGGAATAGGCAAAATGGGAGCTTCTGCATTGCAGTCCAGTCGGTACGAGCTGAAATATTGGATTACCGAAGCCCAGGCCACGACAATGCGCGCTTATGTGCGGCAATTTCTAGTGCCGGATGAGCATTCACGCGTGGAAAATAATTTTCGGTACTCAGTGCACAGCCTGTATTGCGACTCACGGCGCCTGCAAACCTATCATGCCACCTGCCAAGGTTTAAAAAACCGCTTTAAGCTGCGGTTGCGGTATTACGATGATCAGCCGACCAGCCCGGTTTTTTTAGAAATCAAACGGCGCGTCGGAGGAGTCATTTTTAAGCAACGGGCCGCGACCAGCAAGCCCGCTGCCGCGCAGTTTTTGTGCGGACACCCATTGGTCAAGGAACATTTAATCGCGGGAGAGTCCGCTCCCGCGTGGGCCGCCTTGAACGAGTTTTGTGATTTATATCACGAAATTCGCGCGGTTCCCTGTGTATATGTCACGTATAGCCGCGAAGCGTACGTTTCTCCCCAAAGCAACGACGTCCGACTGACCTTTGATCGCGACTTGTATGCCCATGCCTACCGTCCGTCGAATGGCTTGACTGTGCCCCCCCGGATACATCCGGCCCAAAATTCGCAAGTGTTGTTGGAGCTTAAGTTCACGGATCGGTACCCGCAGTGGATGCGGCATATGGTGGCCGCACTCAATTTGCTGCGAGTTTCTTTTGCCAAGTATGTGCGTTGTCTGGACACCGTGGGTTGTCCCTGGCAGGGGCAGTTCTCGCCGGGAGTGGGATTGGCTTCATGAACGGGGAATTATTGCAAAATCTGTTGCCCGCGGATAGCGCCGCGGGGGCCATCGCCCCGCTGACGGTCGCCTTTATGCTGTTATTGGCCTTTTTTATCGGCCAAATTATCGGCTGGGTTTATATCTGGACGCACTCGGGTTTATCCTATTCACAAACTTTTGTGGCGTCGTTGGTCATTATGCCGGTGATTATCGCCATGATGATGGGCATGATGGCCGGCAGTCTAGCCGTGGCTTTTGGGTTGCTGGCGGTCTTTGCCGTGGTACGCTTTCGCAGCGCGCTCAAGGATACCCGCGACACGATTTTTGTCATGTGGGCCATTCTGGCCGGGATGGGCGTGGGGACGGGTCGGTTTTCGATGTCGGTGGTTTCAGCGGTGGGGATCGGGCTGGTGATCATTTATGTGCATTTAATCTCGTTTGGCAGCCGACATCGTTATGACGCCGTCATGGGCGTGCAGTTGTCAGGCGATGTCCGTGATTTGCAGTCAAAATTGCGGGGGATACTGGATCTGCATTGCGCGCGGGTTCATTTGACTAGCCAGCAGCATTTGGGGCCGGGGGCGGTGGGAATGTCTTTTCGGGTGTTAATGCGCGACCCGGCCCGCGGTGACGAATTTCGCCAGGAGCTAGAGCAAACGCCCGGGATTGGCGATGTAACGCTGTTCATGCGCGAGGATGAATCCGAAATTTAATTCATATGCCCACCTCTCGCCGCATCCCAACGCCGTTTTGGTTGCGTCTTCGCCGCTGGCGAACGAGCGTGGGCCCGTTGTTGACATTTTTAGTGACAATGACGGGAACGTTCTATTTGTGGAGCCGGCAGGCCGTAATCCCTCCGGCGATGGGCGAAGCGCTGAGCGTGCGATTGGATGTGGTTGCCGCGGCCGAGGGACAACTTACAAATTTTCGCGGACCTTGGAAACTATTTGATACGGTGACCGCGAATCAGGTCATCGCGCGGATCGATGATCGTCCCGTCCTGGCTAAACTTGAAACGTTGCAAAAGCAATTGGCCATGCTGCGGTCCAAACTACGGGCCGAACAGGCGGCCTGGCTAATCGCCGAGAATGACCGCCACGACCGGCGGGAGTTGGAATTGCAACGGCTGCAATGGGAAGTGGATGCCAGTCGACTGGAGGCGATTTATCAAAAGGTCGAACTAGAAGGCGCAAAAATCGAACTGCAACGACGGACGGAGCGGTTGTCCATGTTAGAGCCATTGGTTCCGACGGGGGCGGTGACGCGGCTACAATACAGCGAAGAGAAACTGCTGCATGATCGCTTGGCGGCCCAGTTAAAAGAGCGGCAAGTGGCCCAGGAACAAGCTCAAATCGCGCAGACGCGGGCGACGGAGCGGCTGCAAAATTTATCCAAGTTGGACGCGGCGGATATGGCGGCCGCGCTCGAGCCGTTGCACGCGGAGATTGCCGTGCAAGAATCACTCATGGCGGAACTGCAATTTTTGGTGGCTGGACTGGAGATTCGAGCCCCTATGAGCGGCGTGATCGCGGTCATTCATCGTTGGCCGGGCCAGCATGTGCGAATGGGCGATCCCCTGATCACTATTGCCAACGCCCACAGTGAGGCGGTGATTAGCTATTTACGCCCCGAAAATCAAGATTTGCCGGCGGCGGGAGATACTGTGTCGTTACGGCCACGACGCCCGGGAACGAGTGCTATTCCAGCGATAGTCGAGCATGTCGGTCCCCAAGTCGAGCTGGTCCCGGAACACCAGCGTCGCGATCCAAAGCTCATGGAATGGGGCCTCCCCGTGCGGATTGCCCTCCCCGCCGATGCGCGGGTGATTCCCGGCGAACTGTTGGATGTGCTCTTTTAAGGGAATCTCATTCGATAATCCCGCTGCTTACTTGGGCTTAATCTCATAGATGGTCCGGCGGGGTTCCTTGTCGCCACCTTGGCCAAAGGCCCACCAGCGGTTATTGCCTAAAAAGATAATGGGTCCCAGGTTGGGTTTGTCGTGCAAATAATCGGGAAAGGAAATAGCTTTACCGATGACGCCGGTGGCTGGATCAAATCCTACCAGTTCCACCCGTTTTTCGTTACGATCTTTTTCCTTGACCGCGCGGGTGAACCAGCAGTTGCCACTGGCGGATAATTGCACGCCCGCCAGCATTTGGGGGATGGCAAGCGACCAAAGATACTTTCCCCCGGCGGCGGTATAAGCGGTAATTCCCGTTTCGTCCTGGATTAACAGTCGGTCCCCCACACAGCCTAGTATTGCCCGCACATCGGGCAGGACGATCCTCCACAAGAGCAAACCCGAATCGGGGTCCAGGGCCTCGACGGCGGGAACGCCCGGTTGTTGGATGAGCAATTTTCCGCCGCAAAGATACGGGGACTGCATCGCCTGGCGGCCCCAATCCCGCTTTTCGCGTTGACCCAGCCATAATTGTTTGCGCACCCAGCGCAATTCTCCTTGCCAATCCAGGCAAAAGACAAATCCGGTGCAAACGCCATAAATTCGCTCCCCCGTGGATATCCATTCCGCCGTGTGCTGGTCATCCCAACACGGATTGACGGTAAACAAAGGAGTCTGGCGGAGGACTTGGCCGGTTTGCGCGCTCAGCGCGCAGAGGTAAATTTGGGATTCGGTTTCTCCCCGCGCAATTGTTAGGACTTGAATGCCGCGCGGGGTGATCAGGGGATCGCTTATGGGGGTCAGGCTGGCATGCGTCTGCCACTGGACCTGGCCATCGGTCTTGACGCAGGCCAATTCCGGGCCGGTGCGGCGCAATCTGCGGACATAGATTTTATCTCCCTGTATCACTGGCCGCATCGGTACCAGCGGCCAATCATGGACCCGCGGACGGTCATTGCCATTCTCGGATATCCAGCGCATTTTGCCGGTGGGTTGTTCATACGCGGTAATTTGAAAACGATTAGCCAAGACGACATCATTCCCCGCGGGCAAACCATGAAAGATTCGTGGCACCCAGTCAAACAACCGCTCGCCGTCGCTGGCGTCATTCATAACGGCCGGAAAATCATGCAGATTATCCCCGGCCGCTGCTTCGATACTGCCGATGGGTTTAATTTCCACTTGGTCACAATCCGGCAACGCGACGGGAAGCGGGGCCGGGTGGATCGCGCCCGGCGCGGCGGATTGGCCGTCTAACAGATTTTGGATCAATTTTTCAAAGTCCGCCGCGGGGAGCAACTGATCAGCCAATTGCACGGCCTGGGCGGGGGCTTGGCCGATGCGTTCTCCGGCCAAGGCCGCGACATAACGAATTTTGGCGGATAATTGCGATTGGGCCGCCCCGTCGCTCGTCCCCAGGGCCGCTTGATAATGTGCCTGTGCGGCGGCAAAGTCCCCGCCAGAAAGTTCACGATCGCCCAACCAGTGATGCGCCGCCGCCGCGGCGGGAGTCCCGCCATACTGCACTGTCAGGGCCAACATTGCGCGGGGATCGGCCGCTTGTTCGGCTTGGTGGTACTTGAGCATGCCCAAGGGTGCAAATTCGGAGCTTAAGACGCGATGAAGCTCGGGATCTTCGCGGACCGCCACCGTGACCGCGACCGGGACGGAATAATAAAGTTGCGGGTCGCGCTGACTGGGTAGCAAACCTAGTTTATCATCATAGTGAGCATTGGTGATGAGTTGGCACGCATCGCGATAGGCTTTGCTACCGATGGCGGACTGCAATTCGGCGATAAAGTTATAGCCCTCTTTGTTGATTTCCTCGCGGTAGGGATGGCGCAAATCCACCCGGCGGTATAGATCGTTCTGGGGGGCGTGTGTGTCATCGCGACGTTGGGCGGGGGGGAGTTGCGAGGCAAGCCAGGCGTCTCCCCAACTGAGCAACTCCAGGCGTGGATACAGACCGCGTCCCGCCCCCAACAGCACCCCGCTAGCGGGCAAATCCACCCGATAGATCGCCTCGAGCAGTTCTTGCAGATATAACGACGACCATTGGCGTTGCCGCACGTCCCAGGTGTTAAAATCGGCCATGACATAATGGGGCCAGACGCGCGACCAGGCGCGGGGTTCGCCGCGCAGGGCCAATTGCCGGGTGATACGTTCATAATACGGTAAAAACCGCTCTTCGGCGGGATAATCGTGCACGGCCATCCAGGTGTGCGCAAGAGCCGCGATTGTATCCAGCAGTAAAAGTTGTTGATCGAGTTGTTCACCCGGCGGAAGCTGCGCCAGCTCGGCATACAAATCCGCAAATAGCGACAATAATTGCGGGTTGGCATATTCACGGTGTTTTCCCAGGCGGACGGTTTCAACCAGGCAGGCCCGTTGCCAGGTTTTTTCGTCCAGATCGGCTGGTTTTGTTTTCTGCACCAGTTCTTTCCAGCCCGCCTCGTTTTGGACATTCTTAAAATCCTCGAGCGGCTGCAGCTTGGTTCGGTCGGCCAGGGCGTATTTTTCCAGGTAAGGGAACGCCCGGATGCGCACCTGGTGCAAAATGATCCCCCGCGGTCGGTCGGACTGCGGAATCATGATGCCAAAACGTGTGCAGCCCCCGTCCGTCCCTTGCATGGGGTCAAAGGGACTCCCCCAGTTTTCTCCATCCTGGCTCAGCCACATTCGTAACATTCCGGGAGATTGCAACACCCGCACCCAGGTGCGCGTCCCCGCCGAAGCGGCAACCCGGTCCCGCACGTTGTGGTCGACTTCGTAACGGTTGTCATAGGGGCTGACAAACTCCCAGGCTTGACGTTGGCTGTGGTTATCCCGAAAGTTGCCGATTCCGTATTTGGGTTGGCCGTCGCTGGTGGCCAGAATCAGCCGCGCGCCTGGCTGCGGTGTTTCCACGTCAAATTCCAAGATCGCTGGCACGGACATGTCCCAGTCCACCGTCGCCCAGGTATGCTTTTCGGTTCGTTCGCGGGCGGATAATTCCACCGCGCCCGTGGGGTGCTTGATCCACTCGACGCCTTTATTCGGTTCAAACTCCAACTTCCAATTCAATTGGTCGAGCCGCTTTAGTTCCTTGGTGACTGGGGGAGGTTGGTCCAAGCGGGCGATTTCCACTTGCCAGGGGTCCTTGTCCCGCGGCAGAACCGGCACCAGGCTGATTCCCTGAACCAAGGCCCGGCCATCCAGAATGATTTCCGGAGCAGTGGTAAAAGGAACCTGAAGCAGCGGGATGCCCATCCGGCTGAGGACGAGATGCTGGCCCGTCCAAAGGAGATCGATTCGCTGGGGCAGGTCGCCATTGTGCAAACGTAAATTTCGCTCGCCATCGGAGCCGGCAAATAAAAACTCAGCGGGGCGCGGTTCGTTGGCGGCTTTGCGCGTCGTGCGATACGCGACCCAGGTGTTGCGTTGATGTTCGTACAAGCGCAGGGTATAGCCCCGGTCCCCTTCCCATAAATGCAGGCAAAACCGGTTGTCGGTGTCGCTAAACGCCAAGCGGAGCGCTTGATTGGGTTGTAACTTGGCCCGCAGTCGCGCCGCTCCGTCATAAATGCAATAGTTGAATTGCCAGCGCTGGGTCATATCGATCCGAAAATCTTGGACCGGCTCGAGCCAGGATTCGAGATCGGATTTCCCCGGGGGCTTTCCCCAACTGGCTACCGGTTCGCAGGCACATTCCCACAGAGAACGCGGGGCGCGGTCTAAATGTGTAACTCTCGTCCAAGGCGGGCGGTTCTCTGGTCGAGAGGCGACGGTATTTGCCGCCGCGACAGGTTGCAAGGCCAGCGCGTCCAGATCGGGAAAAAGCTGTAATTCCGGCTGTTTCCGGCTGCGGGACTCCAGCCGGAGGGTGTTCTCGCCGGCGGTTAAGTTAATTTTTAGGCTAGGGGTCCAGCCTTCGGCGAAATCTCCGGAAAAGCCCGGCATCGTGGCACCGGCTAAATCGTTTTCGACTAACTTTTCATTCACCCAGAGCCGGAGCGGGGCGGGTTGCAAATTGCGATACCGCAATTGCAGGCGGTAGTCGCCGGCGACGGGGGCTTGGATCTTGTATTCAACGGTCGATTTATCACGTGTCGGACGCAAAAAAGAAGTATCACCTTCGTTGATGGGGGCCAAGCCCGTGGCGGCATGATATTTTTCCGCTTCGTACAACACCCAGCCATCCCGTTGGCGGGGGGGTTGGGCGCCGATTTGATTTTGGGCGGGGGGCATGGTCCCACCCGCGGTATCCGGCTGAGTCGCATGGGCCGGGTTATCTTGATGAGCGTTATTGTTGGCGGGGGGGGCTTGGCTAACAAGCGGGTTGGCCGGGGCTGGGTTAGCTTGATTATTGTTGGCAGGCGGGGGGGCCAGGGCCGGGTCTGCCGCGGGGGCGGTAACCGGTTGGACTTTCAGGGCTAAATCTGCCTCGGCCTGATCGAGCCAGACTTTGATCCAAATTCCACATAATAGCAACAAGGCCAACGCCATTCCCCACAACACCCAGGGATTGCCGCGGGGACTGGCACGGTTGGCCCGGGCCAGGATTTGCTCTGGTCGCAGATCGATATACCCCAAAATCTGCGCTAGCGATTGGTCCATGCGCAACCGATCCCGCAAGACCGTCTGCAATTTGCCAGAACTGTCCAGGTGGCTGCGCAATTGGGCGATTTCGGCGGCGCTCAACTCCTGGGGCAGCTTATTTTCGAGCAACTCGATTAACTCGGCGTCGGTCATTGCTGGTCACTTTTTAATTTGCCACTGAGACACATTTTAAGGGCTTGCCGGGCGCGAAACATGAGCAATTTTACCGCCCCTTCGCTGCGGCGCAGTAAATTGCCAATTTCTAGCAGGCGTTTATGCTGGCGATAGTACAGGTTCAGCGCGTCCCGCGCGCTCGGTCCTAGGCCATCCAGGCATTCCGGCAAATGCTGGGTGTAATCGTCCATGATCCCCAGATCCTCCCCCACCCGCGTTTCCAAATCAAGGCACAATTCCGTCCAGGCGACTTCTTTGCGGCGCTGATAGCGGCGAATATGTTCCCGCAATAAATTACGGGCGATGCCATACAACCACGGACGGACCATGTGGGGAGAATCAAACTTGGCCCGGGCGGTATAACAGCGCAAAAAGACTTCTTGGGTTAGATCCTCGGCATCGGCCGGTTCCAAGAGCCTGGCCCGCAAAAAAGCGTAGACCGCCTGCTGATGTCGCTGGATCAGGGAGGCAAATGCGGCATTGTCCCCCCGCTGCGCTGCGATGACCAGTTCGTGATCTTGCATGACAAAGCGTCGCAGGCGCGGGGGATGTGAAAGGAAAGGCGGGGCCGTTCACCGCAAAGGGTGAACCGCAAATAAGTGGCAAACAGGCGCTTCATGGCATGCGGTTTTGCCAATACAGCGTATCTAGGCAGGTAACCTCATTTTTACCGACCTGCCCCGCGCACGCAAGAAAAATTTTAACCGGGCGATTTTTCCATTTAAAAAAAATCTCCCTTGATTTACAATTCCGGCAACATCTTGACGATTATTGGCCGCACCAATTTTTTATTATCTGATAACTTTTCATATTTTACGCGGCAAGTAAGTTTTGGTTCGAGCCATTTAACGCCACTCATGCTTAACGGCAAAAAAGGCTCGGGGCGCAAAATTTGCGGCATACGCTCGGTCAAAAAGCTGCTGGCTGCCGGGGGAATCCCCACGGAAATTGTCCCCACATAGGTCAGTTCTCCCTGCACATCCATGCCCAACACCAAGCCGTCAAAGCCGCTTTCTCCCGCGGGATAATAGCCCAAGATCACGCAATCAGCGGAAAAGGGACGGTTTTCGGCGGCGGCTTTTTGTTTGGCCCGCACCAGGGCATTATTGTTTAGTGCGGCGGCCGTATCGCCGATGTCCCCGCTGGCACGCTTTTTCTGGGCGGAGATAGCCTTGGAGAGGCTCCAATCCGCTTGTTCCTCACCCCAATCGATACGCAGGGTCAGCCCCGCGAATGCCACGGCCGCCACGGCTAGCGACATTCCCCATAACCCCATTGCGGCGCAGTACCAGCGGCGTGGCAATTCACGCAAGGTGTACGACCATATGGCAATCGGACGGGTAAAAAAGTCCAAGAGCGCGAAATTTCCGCCCCCCATTAATGCCCGATAATAGCAAATAAAGTAACCAATAAAAAAACCGGTCCAGCCCGCGCTAAATTGGACCAGCCCCACCAAAATAGCCAAGTCCGCTTTTTCCAGGCGATGCAAGCCGATTTGTGCGGCGGCGGTCAGGGCAAATATCAGCGCGACTCCGCAGACTAACGCCCAACCCCACCCAGGTATATTAAAAAGCATTTGCCAGGCGGATTGTAGTCCCAGCAGCGCGGGAGGTAACTTTGCGGGGGAAGCAGCGGGGCTGGAGTTATCGCCGGTGGTGGAAATCGTGGCCAGATCCCACGGATCCAGTTCGATCTTTACCTTCCAACGATAATGATAGCCGCAGGCGGGACACCAATCGCGATCCAGTGCCCGGGCGTGGCCGCATTCGGGACAAGCATCCCCGGGCGTCGCCGCGAGCGCGGCGGCGTCAACGGCGGTATCCGAAATAGGCTGCGTGGCAACGGACATAGCGAAACATACTTTCTCCGCCTGAATGACCGCTTTTAAATTTTTTTACTCTAACAGGGCGGCTAAAAAAATCTAGGTCGGAGAAAGACACGCGCGCTTCATTCCCAACGTACAATATAATTCGCGGCTTGCCGCCGGAAACAGGATAAGCCATTTAATCTGATTAAACGCTAGAATCGAATCATCGCTTCTAAAAGCGAGAGCCGTAACTGGTCTTCACAGTAGTTCCGGTAGGGGTGTACCCTCCGCCAGTTTGACCGGTTGGCCAAAGGGGGAATACAGTTCTTTTTTGGGATTGATTCCCAAGGTGCTTAAAAACGTGGCGTGCAAATCGGCGATGCTGTAACTTTTTGGCACTTTTCGCCCACCGCCGGGATCGGTCTCACCCAGGACCAAACCCCGCTTTAGCCCACCCCCCGCCGTAACCACGGTAAAGGCGTGCGGCCAGTGGTCCCGTCCCTTAAACGGGTTGATATTAGGCGTGCGGCCGAACTCTCCGGCCCAAACGACTAGCGTGGTATCCAGCAGGTTATGCTGTTCCAGGTCGCGAATGAGCGTGGCCAAGGCTGGATCGAGGATTTTTAATTGGTTACTGACCCCTTCAAAGTTGTTGGCATGGGTGTCCCAACCATCCAGGGTTACCTCGACGGCGCGGACGCCGGTTTGCACCAGTTTACGCGCGACCAGGCAACTGCGACCAAATTCGGTATTGCCATAGGCGGCCAAAAGTTCCCGCGGTTCCTTACTAATGTCAAAGGCGGCCAGTTGCTTGCTGCCCATCATTTTTTTGGCGGCTAACATGGTGTCGCGGTTGCGGGTTTCGGCCGCTTGGCGCTCACGTCCGCGGGCGAACGACTTTTCCAGCATTTCCAAGTCGGACAAGCGTTGTTTTTGACGATTTTCGTCGACGGCGGATTGAACATCGGGAACGGGATTGATGGGATCAAAGGTTTTGAAGGCGTCGTATTCATCACCCAGAAATCCCCCCCGTCCAGGCCATTGACCGGGCAAAATCGAAATGTGCCTGGGAATCTCGGTTTGGGGGGCGGGCAATTCATGGCAGACAATCGCCCCCAACGAGGGGTGAACCACCGCCGGCAAAGGGCGATAACCGGTCTTGACCGTGTAGGTGCCCCGTTCATGGTCCCCTTCCTTGCTAGTGACCGTGCGGATGAGCGACATCCGATCCAGGATTTCGGCGGTTTGCTCTAATCCCTGGGCGATTTTAACACCCTTGGTGGCGGTGGGGATGGATTTGGTCGGACCCCCGATTTCGGTCCCGGGATGCGGGTCAAATGTCTCTAGCTGGCTGGGTCCACCCTGCATCCACAGCAGGATAATCGCGGTCGCGGGTTGGTGTCGGGAAACTTTTTGGGCTTCGTCGGCGCGGGCCAGTTGATGGGCCAGCATGGTTAGCCATCCCCCCGCGCCAATTCCCGCCACGCGCAAAAACTGCCGCCGATTCCAGTCGCTGGCCAAGTTTTGATAGGGCGCGTGCTGGGCGGCGTGGAATTGCTGCGGATCGAATTGCTGGGAAGCTGGAAAAGGTTGCTGCGAAGCTGGCAAGGCCATAGTGCACCAGATTTATTTCAAAGAGAAAACGGTGGTTTGTAAGGTGCGTGTCAAAATGTGACGAAATCAGCCGCCGGGCGCTAGCCCACGGTTTATTGAAAACGCATTAAATACAACCGGACGCTAGCGCGTGGCGGCTGATGCAAATTATCCAACGTCGTGAATTTTAGTGATTCCAACGGAATTCCGTGGAATTTAGCAGTGTCCAGTACAGGTCATAAACTAGTTGCGCGCGGCCCAAAGCGGCCTCTCGCTCGGCCCAGACACTGGCAAAATAGTCCGCCTCGGCCGGGGTGGGGCGGCGCGTGAGCAGGGTTAAAAACGTGATCTCAATTGCCTGACGATGGTCCTTGGACAAACGGGCAATCCGGGCCGAGCCGTTCAAAAATTCCGGCGCGATCACTTCCCGGACAAGGTTGCCATTCATCAGGAGTAGGCTTTGCGGAATGGTGCCGCCGCTTTCGGATAGTTCGTCGGAGCCAGCGTCGCCATAGCGCTGCACAAAATCCCGTTCGCGAAAAAATCGGATGAGCCGCGTCAACAGGTGGGATTGATCATCAATCGTGCCCAAGGTTCCCGCTTGCACCAGACTACCGATGATTTGTTCGGGACGCAGGCGAATCAAGGGAAATTCGGCCCAGACCTGCTGAGGCTCAACTTGCAAGGCGTGAAGCTGTTGATTGTCATTCGCGTCGCCCGCGATCATTGCATCCTGGTCGGATCCATCCGCCGCTGTCTGGCTTCGGCTTTCACGTTGAAAAACCTGAGTGGCCGCAATCACGCGAAACAATCTCTGCAGGTCGTAATCATGGCGAGCAAAGTCCCGGGCAAGCGTGTCTAGTACTTGCTCCGCGCCGGCAAGGGATGATGCGGGCGATTCTTCGTCCTCGAGTAAGTCGTCGGCATTATTGGGGGATTGGGCCGAGTAATTTTCGGATTCCGTCGTAGTCACGGATTTTTCAAAAGGGAGGTTTTCAGGGGGAATGTCATCCACGGGGTCCACCAGTGGTTTGCCAAACATAAGCCCCCAGGCGCGGTTGGCAATGGCCCTTGGAAAGGCGGGATTGTCACGGTGTGTTACCCACGTTGCTAGTTGATCGCGGCGGGTGCCATCGGCGGGGAGCCAATCATGGCCAAACGGGACGCCCGGTTCCACGCCGCGCTGTTGGCCAGTCTTGAGGTCGTCCACCTGGTAGACAAAATTTGGATCGTCATAGATTCCCGAAAAACCCATCCGTGCCTGCCCTAAAAAGGCCGACATTCCCTGATAGCCGGCCTGTGTCCAGCGTTCATCAAAGGGGTGGTTGTGGCATTCGGCGCAGTCCATCCGAATTCCCAAAAACGCCCGCGAGATCCGCGATGTCAGCAGATTCGCCTTGGGTGTCTTGCTTTCGTCGTCGTTATCAATCGTGACCGTCAAAAAATTGACCGCTGGCTTTTCCGTCCAGATGCCCTTAGCGGTAATGAGCTCGCGCACGATTTCATCCAACGGGCGGTTCGCCTGAAATTGTTGGCTGACCCAGTTCACAAACAAGCGGCGGCGAAACAAGATAAACGGGCCATCCTCCACCCCCACCCAAGCGCGGGCAAAGCGTTCCGCCGTATAGTCGGCGTAGCGGCGATCGGCAAAGATGTCGGCCAGCCACCAGTTGAGACGTTCCTTGGGAGGGAGGGATTCGAAATTGCGAATTTCCTCCAGCGAGGGTATCGTTCCCCGCAGCGCCAACGAGAGCCGCCGCATCACCAACAGGTCGTTCGCCGGCGGGGCGGGCGTAATATGGGCATGATTTTTCCAGCCCGCGGCCATTTGCTGGTCGATTAGGGAGGCCGTCAGTTGAATCTGGTTGAGCGTTTTTTCCGAGGGAAGACCAGACTTTGGCAGGCGGGATTGGGGTTCGCGTTGGGGGACCAGCGCGCTTCCTAGCGCCGTGGCCATGAGCAGCACCACGCCAAAAAATACCGCCAAACGCTGGTAACGTTGGGGTTTGGCGGAGGTCGTGGCGTCCTCCGGCGGATTGACTGGCGGTATCAGTGAAGGCATGTCAAGTACCCTATAGCGATGCTTTTCCACCCTCTCGCGGGAACTCATACCCGCCAGCGGGGAAAACAAGTTGCCTGCGAATTACGGGTAAAATTCTTATAAATCCGGCCCATCCGTGAAACTTTGTCGCCCCGTTACCTAGTATGACAAACAGTGGAGGGAATTCCTGATTGGGGATATCGTTCCAACACCATTATTTTCGCCCGGGAACACCAAATCTTACCAGTCGTCGGGCGAATAAGTTTCAGCCGCGTGTCCGGCAAACGATTTGGTCTCTTCCCATCCCGCGGATTACAATACGGTTTGACGCGGTCCTGTGATTGTGCCGATTTTTATGACTGGGTAAAGATTTTTATGACTGGGTAAAGAAGAAAACCCATTAACCAGCATTTTTTTCCGCTTGAGGCCGTTTATGTCTAGCACCCTGGGGAATTATTGGAAGTTGGGCCGATGGTGGAATGGAGGGGCGGGTCCGCTAGGGGCTAAAAACCGGCAATTGCAAAAAAATCGTCCCTTACCCCACCTCGCCGTGGCAAATCCCCTGACCGCTCCTCCGCCGACAATTGCTCCCACCGGCACGGGGGACATCTATTTGGCGGAATTAACCGAAGAGCCGCCAATTTTAGCGGAACTGGTGGCCGACCAGCCTGTCATCACCGCGGAATTGGTGGGTAACACGGCCGCCACGCGAGTTACCTTTTGGCGGATGTTGGGCTGGTTCTGGATGACCATCGGGAATGCGGCGGAATGGGTCTTTGGGCTGTTTTCGCTGGTGTTTATCTTGTCGGTGGTGGCGGTGATTCCCGTATTGCAATTATTAACTCTAGGCTATCTGCTGGAATCGAGCGCGCGGGTAGCCCGATCGGGCCGGTTGCGCGATGGATTTATCGGTATTCGCCAGGGGGCAAAACTAGGCGGAATTTTAATTGCTTTGGGTATTGCCTGGCTGCCGCTGCGGCTCATTTCGCAAATGCAATACGAGGCACAATTGATCGATCCGGCCAATCCCTCGACCCGCAACCTGACGATTATATTGGTTCTGTTGTTGATCGCGCTGAGCGTGCATTTTTATGGAGCATTTTTGCGGGGGGGAAGGCTGCGGGATTTTTTGCTTCCCGCGCGGCCGATCAAGCTTTGGCGGCGCATCACCCGGCCAAATGCCTGGAACGATTCCCTGGACGCGGTTTGGAATTTTGTCATTGGGCTGCGCTTGCCGTACTTTTTTTGGCTGGGAGCGCGGGGCTTTGCGGGGACGCTCATCTGGCTGGCCATTCCCGTGACGATGATTTTGATCGGCCGGAACGCGCCGCTAGTTGGTTGGTTGGGGGGGATCTCCACGGCGGTGGTGCTGACGTGGCTGCCGTTTTTGCAAACGCATTTTGCCGTGGAAAATCGGTGGCGGGCCATGTTTGAATGGCGCCGCGTGCGGCGGCTCTATTGTCATGCGCCGGTGGCCTGGACGTTTGGTTTGTTCTTGCTGCTTGCGCTCACGCCGCTCTTTTTTGCCATGCAGGCGGAGTTGTTGGATACGGAAATTATCTGGTTTTTTAGTATGATCATGATCTTTGCCATGTGGCCCGGACGGTTCATGATCGGCTGGGGCATGGGCCGGGCGCTGCGGCATCCGGACTATCGCTGGTTTGGGTTTCGTTATGCGGGACGATTGGCCATGTTTGCCATCGCGGCGGCTTACACCGGTTTTCAGTATTTAACCCAATTCACGACGTGGTATGGCGGGCTAAATTTATATCTTCAACCGGCATTTCTCATTCCCGCGCCGTTCCTGGGGGGAAGTTGACTAGGTCTACTCCTCCGCTGCCAGCACTTTGATCCGCGCGTGGCGGATCAGGACTGGCTCGTTATTTCGACTAAGATGCTGAAAGCCGATATGCCCCGATAGTGGCCGGTCCTTGATCGACGGGGCGTCGCTGCCATCGTGCCGCTTGGTCGGTTGATCCATTTTGCCCAGGTCCAGGTCGTGGATCTGTTCATCATTCAGGGTGGCGGTCAATTTTTTCCCGCGCAATTCAATGCGGACACGATTCCATTTGGTCGGCTGATACACTTGCTTGGCCGGTGCCTGGGCCCGATAGAGCGCGCCCGTGATTTCCGCTTCGTTCGCGGCGGGGTTGTAGCGTTGGTCGGCGATTTGAAACTCCAACGCCACAAACGCCGGGTCATCCTTTAGCGGGGCGCGCAGGGCGACGCCGCTGTTACCGACTTCCGTTAATTTTATTTCAAATTCCAGGATAAAATCGCTGTACTTTTGCTCGCTCATGAGCCAAGTCCCCCGCTCTTGGCCCGGCTGCAGCACTCCGTCCTTTACCGTCCAGGCGGTGTTCCCTTCGGCTTTTTTGCCCAGGTCATCCCAGGCCCGGACGGTCCAACCGGTGGGTATGCCATCCGTAGGAAACAGCGGTTCAAAATCTTGTTGGCCCCGCGCATGATTCGCGGCCAGCAAACAAATCAGCCCCAAGTAATAGCCGGTAAAAATCCAGCGGCAACACGGCATCGCTCCACCTCAAATTTCAAATGTTTGCTTGGACGGGTATGTCACGCCAGCATAAAGCCCAGGGCGCAAAGTTTCAAACCAAGCGCGAAAGAGTAGATGAATTCCCGGCAAAATCAGCGATTTTCTTGACGCTAGGGGGTTTCTCCGGTACGCTTGAAGTATCTTTTCTAAAAAGGGTTATCTATGCCAGGCTTTTGGTCGCGGTTGGTCGTCGGCACTCTGTGCGGCTTGTTTTTGGTTGCTTGGTGCGGCATGCCGCAATCCAGCGTCAGGGGCGCTACCCCTGAAAGCCCCGATGTTAAAAGCATGCTTGCCAAGGCAATGAAGTACCTGGAAAAGTCCAGTGACGAACGTCTGGGGGGAAAATGCCTCATTGGGTTGGTCTTTGTCAAAAATGGCAAAGGAGAAGACCATCCCAAGGTAAAAGAAGCGGTCGAGGCCTGTCTGGCGGCCACCCAGGGTGAGCCGGAGCAAATCAACCCGGATATTTACAGCACGGGGTTGGCGACGATCTTTCTTTGTAATCTCAATCCCTACAAGTACCGCGAGCAAATCGAAAAACTGCTCAAGTCCATGACCCTGCGCCAAAAAGCGTGTGGCGGATGGGGATATCCGGGGGAAGAGCTGGGGGACACCTCGATGACGCAGTATGGCGCCCTGAGCATTTGGGAAGCAACCAAGGTTGGGTTTAACGTTCCCGAGGAAGTCATAGAAAACACCGCCATCTGGCTCATTCGCATCCAGGACCCTTCGGGCGGCTGGCCTTATAAGGGGACACACGAAGGGACCATGACCGAATCCGGCAAGTATAAACGCATCAACCAGGGAAAAGAAATCTTTTTGGGGGTGACAACCGCCTCGCTGGGAGTGTCGTTTATTTGCGCGGACCTGTTGGGGATTATCACCGTTGTCCCGCGCGAGGACGACCCGAACTTTCCCACAGCGCTGATCCCCGTGGTGGATGACGCCCTTCCCCCCAATCCCAATCAGCGCGTGGACGCCCAATTGCTAAAAAAAGCCCAAGAGGACGGGCGTACCTGGTTTCGCAATAAATTCGAGATTAAGCCCAACCGCTTTCCGCACTATTACCTGTACGCGCTGGAACGCTACCAAAGTTTTGCCGAGGCGGCGGAGGGAAATTTCGTGAAAGAACCCAATTGGTACAACGTGGGGGTCGCCCATCTTAAAAAGACCCAAAAAGAGGACGGCAGTTGGAAGGAAGACTTGGATGATCCTATCGACACGGCCTTTGCCTGCTTGTTTTTGCTTCGTTCCACCAAAAAAAGCATTGAAAAGGCGCGTGAATTTGGGGCGGGTAAATTAGCGGGAGGAAATCGCCTGCCGACGGATGTCAAGGACGCGACCGTGCGCGATCAAAAAGTCGTGCGCCCGTTGGGAAACATCAGCCCCGCGCAATTGCAAACATTGATCCTCGACTCCGAACGTCCGGAGTTTGCCGCGCTGTTGGATCACGTGCCTGAATTAGCCGCCCGCCTGCAAAACGAGCTCACCCCCCAAAAAACTCCTCTCATCGACGGCCTGATTGCCAAATTTCCCGAAACCACGATTGATAGCAAGATCTTGATTTTGCGCATTTTGGGGGAAAGCGATCAATTGCGGCATGTGGGGGTTTTGATTCGCGCCCTGGAAGACGTCAATCTGCAGGTCCGCCGCGAAGCCCTGGATAATTTAGAACGGCTGACAAAACGGGTCTCGGTGGCTGGTCCCCAGGCCCTGGGCGATCCATCCAAACACGCCGCCTTGGTTGCGGATTGGCAAGCGTGGCACGCGCGATTGCAAAACGACGAGCCGGGGGCCAGGCCCTGATTTTTCCAGTCAACTCGCCCGCATAGTGACAAAAAAGCCGGATTCCCGGTCGTTAACCATATTAGCGGCGCGTCAGGGGAATTATAATAAACGTGTGTGGCCCGCTTACCATGCACGGTTTTTCCCGATCTTTTCCGCCATGGCAGATTCGACTTCCCTTGACCCTTTGGCCTCGGTGGGCGCTGCTTCCTCGTCCGCGCCGGTAATTCCCGCGCGGCCAAGCCAGCGCGGGTCGGCCGCGCGCAGTCAAACTCTTTGGGCCGGAGTGGCGGCGGTGGCCTTGGCGGTATTGGCGGTGGTGGCCTATTTTTACTGGCCGCGCACCTCGGCGCAAATTGGCCCCCGCACAACCGTGGATACCCCGCCTCCCTTGCAGTCCAGCCTATCGGCGGTGCGCAAACCGACCTGGGGGGAAGAATCCATCGTGGCGGACAGCGTTTGGAAACGCTATTTAAACGCCGCCGACAACAACGACATTCCCAAATTAGCAGGGCAGATTGCCCTGTATGACGATCCGTGGCGTAGCGAGCGGTGGCTGATCGAGTTTCCCCCGGGACTAACCGCCGAAAAATATGCCAGCCAACTGGACGCATTAAAAATAGAGATCGGACTGGTGGAGCCGAGCGGCAAAATCACTTATTTGACGGATATCAAAAACAAAACGCCCAAGTCGCGTAAAGGGGAACTGGCGGCCGAACGCCGCTTTTATATGTTATGGAACGCGGGTGAACTGGCGGTGGCGGATAAGCAGCTATTTCAAGCGGCCAAGGTGAATCCCCAGGGAAAAATCGCGGCTCACTTTTTTCCCGTGGAATTGGAAAACGCGATGCGGGAAGCGGAAATTGCGTTTGCGGCGGGACGCCCCTTGACAGATATCCGTAAAACCACATTTCAAATTGCCTCCACGGAGACAAAATTTGCGATGGTTGTCGCCCGCCAGGAATACCAGGATGGCCAAGTTCGCGAGGCCGCCGCGCAGGCCGCCAAGCTACGCCCCGCGCCGCCACCCCCCCAGGTGGCTCCTCCCGCGGATCCACCTCCGGCGGAAAACTAACCCCCCTGTACGTGATCTTTCCCTGACCATTGATCTTTGTGGATAAGTTGGAACAGGCATGTCGGCCACCGAGTTAGTCAATTTGCTGGAAGAGCGGAATCTGGTCGCCGGGGCGATCATCGCGCAACTGCGCGGCCAGATTCAACAAAGCCCGCGCGCCATCCCCCCCGCGCAAGTGATTAAGGTGCTGGTGGATCGGAATCTGCTTAGCCCGCTTTTGGCTCAACAATTGACGGATGAGTTTCGCCAGCGGCATGGCGAAAACTCAGCCGCGACACCGGCACTGGCCGACACGCGCGGGGGACTGGGGGCGATCACCGCGCCCACGGCTAAACCGACCCAGCGCGCACTTTCCCCCGCCGAGGACCTTGGCTTGGCCCCGATGGAAGGGGAAAAAACATCCTCCGCGCGACCCGCCGCGTCATCCGCAAAATCGGCGTCCGCCGCCAAAAGTCCTCCTCCTTCGGGTGCCAAAGGGAACGCCCCTTCCATGGCCAAAGCCGTGCCCGGAACCGCCGCGGTCGCGCCTGGCCAAAAAACAATAAAGCAACCCGCCGCGGCCAAAATTGGCTCTGAACTTGATGATTTGGACGCCGGTTTGGGGGGGAACTTGTCCAGTGATCCCTTGGCGGCGGATCCCTTATCAGGGGTGGCGAACACGGCTCAAATGCCGGGACCTTTGCCCGTCTCCCGCGCGCCCTCGGGGCCGAACTGGCTGCTGGTGGGGGGATTGGCCGGAATGGCGGCGCTCTTGCTGGGGGGGATCATTTTTTTGGCCACGCGGGGTGACGAAACCACCGCCTGGAACGAAGTCAAAAAATTGTACGATCAAAATGACGCCACGGCGGGGGATGCCTTGCGCCAATTTGTCGCCACGTATCCCCAACATCCCCAAGTCGGCGCGGCGCAGGTTTATCTAGCCGGGTATGCCTTGGCGGAAATTCCCAAGGCGAATCGCCCTCTCCGCGAAAAAGCCCAAGAGATCGTGGCGGTTTTGCGACCCCTGGCGGTGGAACCGGCCATCACCGAAATCACGGGGAAGCTGGAAAAACTGTTGCCGGACACGCTGCGCCAATTGTTGGGGACGCTGGATCCCGCCACGGTCAATGTCGAACAATTGCAAACTGCCGGTCAATTGTTCGCGCTGTATGCCGATGCGCGGGTGATACCTTATGAAAAGCGAAATTGGCCGCAATTTGACCTGCTAGAAGAACAATACGCGCAGTTGCTGCGCGCCTCCCAGCGCAACGCCGCCTGGCGGGAAACACGGGGGGAAGTGGAAGCTTTGCTCAAGTCGGGCCAGGGGGACGCAGCGCGTGGTAAAGCCGCCGCGTTGCTAAACCGCTTTCCCGAATTAGCCGTTTTGCCCGAATGGAAAATTTGGCAAACGCAACTTTCGGCAGCGAAAGGAAGTTCGTGATGTTTCGGATCATTTCCAGATTTACTGCGCAAACACCAAGCCATCGCTGCCTATTATGGCTGTTGATCGGTGCCGTGCTAGGATGCGGTATGAGCGCTGGGTCCGCCGCCGCGCAAGACTCCACGCCGCTCTATAAACAAACGCCCTACGATACGATTACGTTGGACGAGGAAAATTTTAACAAGGTTTACAAGGTTTATAAGCTGGACCTGCCGGATCGCAAACTACCCAAAAATATCCAGGAAGGGGACGAAGTCGTCGTGCGCCTGTTGGATAAGCCCGACCGTAAATATCGGCTGCAACTTCAGCATGTGGTGAAGGTTGTATTTTTTGAGGATTTGCTCTTGGCCGAGGTCGAACGGCTGGTGCGCGAGCAAAACTATAATGCCGCCTTTCCGTATTTTCAGTTATTGCTGGCCGAATACGCCACATATCCCGGCGTGCGCGAGGCATACGGTGTTTATCTGCAGCGAATTGCCGAGTTGGCATATAATCAAAAAAATTACGGGCAAGCCCTGGCGCGTGTTTGGATCTGGAATGACTTTCAACCTGATAACCCCGCCCAGCAACCCTTGGCCATCCAAATTTTAGAATCCTGGGTGACCGCGAATAATGACACGTCGATCACAGCGCAGATAGATTTTGCCCTATTACTTCGAGAGCTCAAACGCCGGTTTCCGTCAGCCAGCAGCTCGATCCTGGCTGGCAAAATCAACGCGATCCGCGCGCTCGCGGATGATCTGGCTAAACAAACCGCCGCGCAGCTCACCGCGCAAAACCCCTCCGCCGCGCGGCCATTGCTAGCGCAGTTGGACCGGCTGTGGCCAAATCATCCCTCGGCCGCGGAGTTGCAGGCCCAACTGCAAAAATTTGCCCCGCGGATAACGCTGGGTCGGCTGCATGCGCCGCTTGCCGGCGGAACACACCCGCTGGCGGTGGACTGGAACGAGCGTCGCGATGCCCGCTTGTTTGCCCGGCCCCTGGCCGAATGCGTGGCGATTCAGGGGGATTTGCCCGTCTATGATTACCCGTTGGGGACGGTCTCTCGCCAGGAACAGACCACCACTTATGCGTTTAATTCCGCGGCTGAACCCCTGGCCCCGGCCTATCTCGAGCGGCTGGGCCGGGAACAACGGATGGAATCGCATTTTGAGGGCCAACTGCCCGCGCGCGGGACGGTCGCCTGGGCGCATTTACAGCCGCGACTCACCGGGGGCAAGGCCTCCGGTGTCACCGTGGCGGGAAGCGCCAATCCCTGGTGGGGAGACGCCCATTTAGCACTGCTGGCGATTCCCCCCGCCGCCGCGTGGAATAAAGACAAATCCCCGTTTGCCCCTTGGCAGCCGTGGCAATTACGGGATGGTAACTTAGTTCCCGGTTTATCGCCTGGCCAACCATCCTCTCCGGCGGAATTTAAGCTGGTGGATTATCCCGATTACGAGACAGGCCGCAAATTGCTGCAAGCGGGAGAGGTGCAAATGCTGGAACGCCTGGCGCCGTGGCAGGTAACCCCGCTGAAGGCCAATCGGCAATTGCAGGTCCAGCCGTATGCCGTCAAAGGGATGCACTTTTTGCTGGTCAATCAGCGAAGCGCGCCCCTGGGGACGCTGTTCCGTCGCGACGCGGTCAATCTGGCCATTGATCGTCAGCAGTTGTTAGTAAAAATATCCAAGGGTCAGATCCTGGAACAATGCGTCACCACCAACAATTTCTGGCCGCAAGCCGCCCCTAAAAATCTCAGCCCCAGTTGGAATTCCGCCGCGCCCGAATTAGCGATGATGCAATGGCAATTGCTGCCGGGAGAACTTTCCAGCGATGCCGCCGACGATGCCGGCGCTTCCACGGACGAATCATCCGAGTCCGCCGCTGCCGCCAAAGAAGCCACCGGTAAAACCGTGCCCCTGGTGAACAATCCCCTTGCTTCCGCTTCCGTCCCCCAGCAGTTGCGGCTGGCCATTCCCCGCGACGAAGTTGCCCGCATGGTGGCCGAGGAATTAAAATCACAATTGGAACAGGCTGGGATTCAACTGATCCTGGTCCCTTCGGAACAACCTTTGATTCCCGACGGGCAAACCGCCACCAGCGCGGATCTGGTTTATGTGATCTGGCATCCGGTGAATCCCGTGGGTGATTGTTCCAGCTTATTTTTTACCGCCGGTATCCTGCCCCCGCTTCCCGAACATGTCCAAGAGTTATGGCGGCAAATGCTGGCCACCGCCGACCCGGCCGCCGCACTCAAGCTGTTTCGCCAGTGGGAAAGCGCGATCGTGACCCAGCGCTGGGTGTTGCCCTTACTTCAGTTGACCGAGTTTTCCGCCATGCAGCGGCTATTGCAAACCACATCCTCGCCGCGGGTTGATCCTTGGCAAAATTTGCGGGAATGGCGCATGGTCCAGCCCTAATCGCGGTCTAGCGTGCTGCTTTTATCAGAGGTTTATCATGCCGTTTGGGTGGCGTTTTATTATCGTTCTTTTTCTGGTCTGGGGGGGGGTGGGTTTGAGCCATTTAATCGCTCAGGCCCCTGCCGCGGACCAGGATCCAGTCGCGGCCGCCGGACCCCGCGCGATCAGTTGGGAATATCTCCCCTACCGGGTCACCGTGGAGTTACTTATCGACTCACCAGAGCTGCCCGACGTGGCGGCCATTGATCGGGGGGCATTGGCCCAAACCGTGCGGGAAGCCCTGGCGGCTGAATGGCAGGGGGCCTGGGACTTACAGGTACAAACCGTTACCCAGCTGACAGCGGCGGAGTCGTCAGAGCAGGCCCCGCCAACTGCGCAAACTTTCCCCTCCGACGCGCAGCCAGTCGCACAGCCCACGGACGCTGGGGAAACTGCCGCCACGGAATCAACCGAGGCAAATACCGCCCAGCCAGCCCCTGCGGACAGCCCGATGCCCAGTGCCGAGCCAGCGACGGAGGCCGCCACCAGCCAACCCGCTGTCGGTGTCCCCCAGGTGGATAAGCGTTATCGCGTGCGGATTACCCCAGGCGCGGCGGGAATGCTGATCTTGGCCAATGAATACGATTATTCCGTCAGAACAGCTGGTCCGCGATTGTCTCGCCAAGTGGCGACCCTGGCCGAAGTTCCCCCGGCGCTGACCGCGCTGGTGCGGGATTTGTTTTCACCCGTCGCCCGAGTGGAACAGGCCGATGGGGCCACCGCCACGTTGCGGCTACGGGCGGCGCGGTTGCATCCCACGTCCAAAAACTGGTCCGTCGGCCGGGCGTTTCGTCCATTTGAACGGACCCGCACCAGCGGGGGATGGAGCGAACTTCCCGCGGCCGGAACCGTCCGCGCCATCCCGGGAACATGGTTGAGCGTGCAAAAGTCGGAAGGGAGCCTGCTAACCTGTCAAATCTCTCTAGCGACGGGAACCACCTGGTCCTGGAGTGAACAAACGCCCGTGGCGATTGTGGCGTTGGGAGCGCGCCCCTTGGCCGCACAATCCGTTGTGCGGGCTGTTTCCAGCGCCAGCCCGGACGAACCGTTGGCCAAAGTTTTGCTCATCGCCACCACCAGTTCGGGAGCCTTGGCCGCGCAGGGATTTACAGATAACGCGGGCCAAATGAAGATAACGTTAAACAGCGACAGTCCGCCGAGCGCGGGCAATCCATTGTGGAAGATTCAATTTCGCGCCGGAGATACCGTGTTGGCGGAGCTGCCGTACATGCCCGGTTATTTTGCGGAGGAAACGGTGACGTTGCCGGTTACGTCCACTTGGATCGCCGCTCAAGAGCAGTTGCGGCAGATTCGCGAGCAATTGTTGTTAACCGTCATGCAAAAGCGCGTCGCCGGCGTGATGCTCAAGCGGCTGGAAGCCAACCGCGAGAGTGCCATCGCTAAAAATTGGCAATTGCGCCTCACCAGTGTCAAGACGGCGGCGCAACTGGAAAAGCTGCTCCCCACGCCCCCGAAAGTGGCTGACGAAGAGTCAACCTCCGGGGGAGAAAACTCCCTGCAAGCCGCGCTGGATAAGCGGCTAATTGAGGAAATTCAGCAATTACGCCAGGCAATCAGGGATAGTCTGGGGGGATAATCCCCCGTGGTTATCGCGGCTGGCTAAAATCATTTGCCACCATCCCGAAAAAAAAGCCCCGGATGATCCGGGGCTTTTCTGTTTGTCGGTTGCATGGTGCGTCTGGCGCATAGGCCGTCGGTCGCCAATGCGAGAGCAAAAAGTGGTCGACGGGGGCTAGCGATTTTTGTTATGGTAAAATTCTTGCCGCGGCCGCCGACAGGTTGGTTTCATGATGGCTCGTGTCTCACACGGGCTAAAAGCCCGACCACGCTGGATTACAGCATGGCCTTGAGAGGTTTGAGCGCGCGGACGGTAACTTTGACACTGGCGGGTTTGGCAGGCAGGTCGCGCAATTGACCCAGCACCATCACGCCTTTTTTGGCGGGGCGGGCGGGGACTTCCTTGCGAATGACTTTGACCAGACCGGGAATGGTAAAGGCCCCGGGCCCTTTTTTGCCAATGGCTTTACGGATTTCGCCGCTCAGGGCTTCCATTACCGCCGACACGTCTTTTTTAGAGATCGATGTCGCCTCCGCGATGGCAGTAAGGATGTCGGACTTGCTGGGTGACTTGGGACTGGGTTTCTTTGCGGCTTTCGCCATGGATGTGCTCCCTCCTTGAGACAAGGATTGACCGAGAGAATGGTGTGATGCGCCCGTTCCGCAACGGACTTGCTGATTAAAAACCAACGGAAGAAATTTGCAACCCTGAAATTTCCAAAAAACGGCAAAAAAGCCGGAAAGTTGGATATCGAGTCTCGTTTTTCCCGTGATTTGTGAGATTGTTCGTCGAAAATCGCGGGAAAACAAGAACTTTTAGTAAAATTCCGCGAAATTTTCCCAGGAAAACTAGTTTTTAACGCCCTGTTATGCCAGTCGCGCCGGTCAAACATCTTGTGTCTAACCTGCCGGAACTGATTAACTTGCCGTATTCGCCCGTAACGGCGTAATCCTTTTTATCTTCCCCAGCCATTCCCACCAAAGTCGCTTGCTAGTTGAGTACTGTCAACCTAAGATAAAATGCTGTATAGAGATAAATCATTTATCCGCCGCACCAGTCGATTGTCGGCGACGTAGGAATTTTGCGAGTTTTATGATCCCCGCCGCTGAAATGTGGGGTACCCATGAACTTTTACCCCCTTCGCGGCGACCAAGCACTCACAGGTAGACTTTTGCCAGGGTTTCGGCCCGGGGGGCACTGCTTGGTAAGATGAGGTTACTTTTGTCCCCCGCTTTTTTTACCCCACCGACGACGGGCTAGTCAATTTTTTAGGCTTATCAGCTCTACCTTGACCAGGATGGACAATGTTTATTGCCATTAAATTCCAGCTTATTGCCGTTATTTCCCGCTTTTTGGCTTATCGCCCCGTTTTTTTTGGCCTAGGCGCCCCCCGCGCCGGCATCGGATTCTCCCTTTGTTGTCTGCTGAGCGTGGCTTTGCCGCCGCTTTATGCGCAACCGGTCGGGGGCTTGATTCAGGCCAGGGAAACCGGGGATGGAGAAAAGCTGGGCGTTTTTCCGTATGATCGCAATCTGACAAATCTGTTTGATAAATGCAAAAAGCTGATCGAGCAAGAAAACTACGCCGACGGCCTGGAGGGCCTGGACCGGCTGCTAGGTGAGGAAAAAGATTCCGCCTTAAAGCCCGTGAAGGGGCAGGAAAAATATCAAAGCCTCAAGACCGAAGTGCTCAATCTCATCGGCGGCCTTTCGCCGGCGGGGATGGCAGAATATCAATTGCAATTCGGCGCGGTTGCCGAAAAGCACTTAAAAGAAGCCTTGTTGAATGGCGACACGTCCAAATTGGAATTTGTGGTCCGCCGCTATTTTCACACGCCCGCCGGTTATCAGGCGGCGTATTTATTGGCCCGGCGGCACATGGATCAGGGGCGTCCGCTGGCGGCCGCGTTATTATGCAAACGATTGTTGGCCGCGCCTGCCGCCGCGACGCAACTCAACCCGCAACTATCGGTATTGGCCGCGACCGCCTGGCATCGTTCGGGCGTGGAAGATGAAAGCGTGAAATTGTTGGAGGGAATCCCCCCACCCCGTGCAGGGGATTTTCCCAACCAAGTCCCCAGCTGGAGCGCAAGCGCGGCTGGCATTCAGCAATGGCTGAAAAATCATGGCGGGCCGATCTCTCAATTAGCCAGCTTGACCCCGCGCGAGTGGATCATGTTTCGGGGTAATCCCGGGCGGAATGCCAGCATGGCGGGAGGAGCTCCCCTGCTCAATCCGCGCTGGCACACCAGCATTGTCACCGATCCGCAAATGAGCCTCGCCTTATATGAGGATCGCCGCAATTATCTCAACCAGGGTTTGCCCGCCATTCCAGCGCTGCAGGCCTTGGCCATTGGCAAGCAAATTATCTATCGCACACCCTCCCGTTTACAACCTATTGTCGCGGTCGACTTTGACACCGGCAAACTCAGTTGGTATGTCGGCCAGAGCACCGTCCTGGGCGGGGGAAGCGGATTTAAGCGGGATAATCAATCCGCCCGAGCGGGATTGAACGAGCGCAGTTGGTCAAATCTAAACAATGGCGGGCTGAGTAGCGACAGCCAGCGAATCTTCTTTGTCGAGGATGATCCCTCCAGCGGCAACGAACAACTGGCCCAGGCCCAAATGTTCCGCATGAATCCTTTTATTGCCCGACGGGGTTGGATGAATTCGGGAGAGGTTTCCTATGCCCCCGGCGCGAATCGCCTCTTTGCCTGCGATATTCCCACCCAGGGTAAGCTGCAATGGGTGGTGGGGGGGACGGATAGCGAGACCGAACCGCGTTTGGCCAATGTAGTCTTTTTAGGGCCCCCATTGCCCCTCCAAGGGACTTTGTATGTCTTGGCCGAAATCAAACAAAGCATCTGCCTCCTGGCTCTTCAGGCGACCACGGGCAAATTACTTTGGCAGCAAGAACTCATCCTCTTAAACGAAGAGGTCAACGCCTTGTCGCTGGGTTGGCGGCGCACCGTGGGATTGACGCCTTCTTATGCCGAGGGCCTGCTATTATGCCCCACCGGCACCGGGGGCTTGGTGGCGGTTGATTTAACAAATCGCACCATGAGTTGGGCGTTTCTCAAGCAAAACACCAACTCCAGCGCTGATTTTAACCAGCAAATCATGCAAGGGGCGATGTATGGCAACGGGGGAGGCATGTTGCCCGGCTCCGCCTGGACAGAATCAACCGCCGTGGTGGCCGGAAATAAAGTGATTCTGACCAGTTCCGAATTGGAAAAACTGATCTGTCTCGATTTAACCACCGGCACGGTCGTATGGGAAAAACCACGCGGGCGCGGGCTATATGTGGGGGGGATTGTCCAGGATCAAGTGATTGTCATTGGCCGCCAGGAAGTAACCGCCTTTAAACTGGCGGATGGCCAGTTGGCGTGGCCCAGCGATATCAAACTGCCCGGAAATGCCGTACCCACGGGGCGGGGCTTTATTAGCCAGGCTGATTATTTTTTGCCGCTCAGCAGCAGCGAAGTCGTCTGCTTGGATCTGGTCAAGGGGGAAGTCAAATCCCGCTCGCGTTCCAGCACCGGTACCATCCCGGGTAACCTGATTTGCCATCGGGGACATGTGTTGTCGCTGAATATTGATCGGCTGGAAAAATACGCGCAGGCGGACTTGTTGCGGGCGCAAGTGCGGGAAATTTTGGCCCGGGAGCCATCCAACTGGCAGGCCCTGGCCTGGCGGGGAGAGATTGCCCTGGATGATGGCGACCTGGCGGGAGCGATGAAAGACTTGCGCCTGGCCTGGGACCAAGTCCAAGCCTTGGCCCGAACAGAAAACTCCCAGGGGGGGGGAACGGAGCAATTGCGTTACGAAGGGGAGTCGGATCACTTGCGGGGGTTGTTGTTTATGGCCACCGCCGAGGCGATTCGCTCGGATTATGGGGGTAAATTTGATTTGTTGGCGGACTTGCAAAAATTAATCGGCACTCCCGCCGAAAAGTCCAACTATTTACGCATCGCGGCAGAGGGGCAAGAACGGCGCCAGGATTGGGAGCAGGCCTTTGCCGCGTATCTGGAATTGGCGGATCTGCAAACGGCTGAAAGCGAGCGGGAAGAGATCGACCTTAGCTACGACGTGCATCGCGGGTTATGGATCCAGGCCCGCTTGCAGGAACTTTGGCAAAAACTGACTCCCGCGATCCAGAATGAATGGAACGGGCGCATCGCCACCCGTTGGCAGCGGGCCTTGAGCTCTAGCGGCGGAGAGCGCACCGCCGCGGTCGAACGTTTTTTGAGTCTGTTTGGCTTTTTACCCGCCACGGACGCGGCCCGTGAACAATTATTGGCCTACCTGGGAAGCGAATCCCCCTTACGGTCGGAAGCTTTATTAAAAGAACTGGAAAACTCCGCCGATCCCGCCATACGCCGTCGGGCTCTCGCCCGCTTGGCCGCCTTGTATCATGGCGGCGGGCGCTTGCCCGAAGCCGCCCGCTATTATCGCATCTTGCGCGACGAATGCGGCGACCAAATCTGCCTGGAAAATCAAACCGGTTTGCAATGGTACCAATCCGTGCCGGAGGATAGCCCCCTGGGAAAAATCCTGCGCGCCGGCACCTCGTGGAATAACGGCCTGGTTACCGCCAGTTTTGATAAATCATCCGGAAGTAACATCAACCGCATTCGCGGAAATCAACCGGCATTGGTCCGCCTGGAAGTTACGGCCAGCGAGGGAACAACCGCCGATCAGCTTCAGATCATGTATGATTCCAACAACGCCATGTTGATGGTCCGTGACCAAGAGGGACGAACCTTGCGTCAAGTCCCGCTCAATAATGACGGCACGTTGAATTTTGGTTTTAATCCCCAGACGTGCTCCGTCATGCTGCAAAATCACTTGTTGATCCTGAACCTGGGCTGGAAAATCGTGGCGATTGACCTGTTGGGCGAACTTCGCCGCGAAAAACCATTCCTCTGGCATTACGATTTTGTCGATCCGCAGCAAATGCAGGCGATGAATCAATATGGCAATGGACCGGTCTCAACCACGGGGGTGAATGAATGGGGCCTGCTCCGGCGGGGTTATATCAACCCCAACACCAAGGAACCCTTTGGCACCGTGGCGCTCTGTGGCAGCCGGGGGGTGGCCGTGTTGCGCCACCGCGAACTGAGTCTGCTGCATCCCCAGACCGGCGAAGCCTTGTGGACGCGGCGCAACCTGGCCGGCGACCAGGTGCTGTACGGCGACCACGAATTGCTCTTTTTAGTCAATAAAGCGGGCAAGCAAGCCCAGGTCTATCGCACGCTGGATGGCAAACTGTTGGGCGAGCGGGACCTGCCCCCCCGCGACCGGATCCTGGCCGCCGCCGGGCGTAAACTGGTGTCGTGGGACGCGCAACCCGCCGGGCATGAACTATCGCTGGTCGATGCGCATAGCGGCGAAAAAACCCTTTTGGGAAAATTCAGCCTCAGTAAGCTGAATGGCACCACTCGTTTATTCTTGCCGGATGGCCAGACCCTGATCGTCGCCACCCAGGATGACCAAGTCGGGTTTGGCCGGTTCGAGGGGTATTCCTTAATTGATGGTCGGCGGCTGTTTAGCACGCGGTTTATTATCGAGGGACGGATCAAGTCCGAGGGGAAACTGAAAGGGGCGCGGCTGTTGGCCGATTCGCAACGCTATTATTTATTTGTTCAAAGCGCGAATTTCCAGCGGGATACCTCGGGCAATGTGTACACCATGGCCATGCATGACGGCAGTGGAGCCACCGATCTGTGGAATGGCCAGGTTCACGCCTTTGACCGGAAATCGGGCGGAGCGCTTTGGCCGACACCGGTCAATCTGCGGCAAAACACCCTTTGGACGGGCCAGCCGACGGAACTGCCGGTGCTCGTCTTTGTCCGCGGCGTCCAACGTCAAAAAAACCGCAACCAGCAAACGCTGTCCATCACCTGTATTGATAAGCAGACGGGGAGGTTGATTTATCTTAACGATGAAATCCGCGCGCCCATTTATGGCTATGACATCCAGGCCGAGCCTGAAAATCAACTGGTCAAAATTATCGCGCCCGATGAAAATGGCAATAGCGTGGGAACGGTGATCAAGCTGCAGTACACCACCCAGGCCCGCCCGCCGGAACCGCCGTATCAGGCGGGGTTGGCGGTGACGGGAAGCGCGCTGGACCGGTCAAAATCGCTCGGCCCGCTGGTGCGGGGACTAAATCGGACCATCCAACCGCAAGAAGAGGATAGTCCTTTTGATGACGATAAGCCCAAGTCAGTACCCGCAGAAGTCCAACCCGGCGATCCCTAATCGGGTTTGCTGACCTCGTTTGACTCTGTTAACCGAGCTTGGGTCTTCCCGACGGGTCAATGCGACCTACCATTTACTATCCCTCCCTTTGACAAACCACCCTTTTTTTGCTTGGGGTATGCCACTTTTGAGGAACCATCATGCCTGAACCTTCCGGGGAAATCGATTCCCACGCCATTCGTAAGCTGACCGAGGCCCGCGAGAAAATTCGCGAACAACTCTCGCAGGTGATCGTCGGTCAGAGCCAGGTTATTGACGAACTGTTGATCAGCCTGTTTAGCCGTTCGCACTGCCTGCTCGAGGGGGTTCCCGGTCTGGCCAAGACATTGCTCATTAGCACCCTGGCGCGGGCGCTCAATTTGTCGTTTAGCCGGATTCAATTTACTCCCGACTTGATGCCCGCCGACATCACCGGCACGGACATTCTAGAAGAAAACAAAATTACCGGCGCGCGGGAGTTTCGCTTTCTCGAAGGGCCGCTCTTTTCCAACGTGGTCCTGGCGGACGAAATCAACCGCACCCCGCCCAAGACGCAGGCGGCCTTGCTCGAGGCGATGCAGGAGCGGCAGGTATCCGTGGGGCGCGTGCGGCACAAGCTGGCCGATCCGTTCTTTGTGCTGGCCACGCAAAATCCGATCGAGCAGGAAGGGACGTATCCCCTGCCCGAGGCGCAGCAAGACCGCTTTATGTTCAAGGTGTTTGTCAATTACCCCAGCTTTGGCGAAGAGTTTGAAATCGCCCGCCGGACGACGGCGCTCATGGATGACCACATTGTGCCGGTGCTGTCGGCGGAGGAAATTCTCTCCTTGCAGCGGACCGTGCGGCAGGTGCCGGTCAGCGACCATGTCATTCGTTACACGTTGTCGCTGGTGCGGCAGACGCGCATCGGCCAGGCGGGCGTGCCGGAATTTGTCGGCGACCAGGTCAGTTGGGGGGCCGGCCCGCGGGCGGTCCAATTTTTGATCCTGGGGGGCAAGGCCCGCGCGCTCTTGAACGGGCGGACGCATGTCTCGACCGAGGATATCGCGGCCCTGGCCAAGCCGGTGCTGCGGCACCGCCTGACCGTGAACTTTGCCGCCGAAAGCGAAGGCGTGAACGCCGACAAAATTATCGAAAAACTCATTGAACTGACACCCGCCAAAGAGGACGACCTGACCCGTGATCCCCGCTTCCAAAAGATTTTTGCATCCTGAGTCGATCAAACGGATCGGCCGCATGGAGTTGCGCGCGCGGTACATTGTCGAAGGCTTTTTGTCGGGAATGCACCGCAGTCCCTACTTTGGCCAGTCCGTCGAGTTCTTGCAGCATCGCGAATACCACAAAGGGGACGAGTTGCGGCATATCGACTGGAAAGTCTGGGCCAAGCAGGACAAGTACTTTATCAAGCAATACGAGGCCGAAACCAACATGCGGGTGACGCTGCTCGTAGATGTGTCCAAGAGCATGACCTACGGCCGGGGCCATTTGAACAAGTACGATTACGCCTGCACGGCGGCGACCAGCCTGGCGTATCTGGTGCTGCGGCAGCAGGACGCGGCATCGTGCATCGCCTTTGCCGATTCGGTTCGCGGGCAGGTCCCCATGCGCAGCAAGCGGGACCATCTGTTTTCCATCATGCAAATCCTGGAAAACAGCTCCCCGCGGGAAAAGACCGACCTGTTTCATATCCTGCGCAATTGCGCCGAACTAACCCCCCGCCGCGGCATGATGATCCTCATTTCCGACTTGCTGACCGAGCGGCCGGGACTGTTTAAGGGGCTAAAACTGCTGCGGCAGCGTGGGCACGATGTCATGGTCCTGCATCTGCTGGATGATGACGAGTTGGATTTTCCCTTTAACGGACCGTCTAGGTTCGAGGGATTGGAGACCGATGACCGGCTGACGTGCAACCCCCGCGCGTTGCGCCAAGGGTACCTGGACGCGCTGCAGGCCTACTTGGATGAAGTTCGCGTGGGCTGCGTGCGCAACACCTGTGATTATCAACTCATTCGCACTAGCGACCCCTTGGACGCCGCGTTGGCCACCTACCTGAGCAACCGCCTAGGAATGCACCATCATAATTAGTGGATAGTGAAGAGTGGATAGTGATGTGTTAAGAGTGTGTATGAACTTTTATAACTAACTACCCACCGTCCACCACCCACTATTCACCAACCACCACCCACCAACCACCACCCTATGGATTTCCTCTTTTCCAATCTGCTGTACATCGGATTGCCCCTGATGTCGCTCCCCATCTTGATCCATTTGATCAATATGATGCGGCACCAGCGCATTGAATGGGCGGCGATGGAATTTCTCTTGGCCAGCCAAAAGAAAAATCGGACCTGGGTGTTGATCAAACAGTTATTACTGTTGCTCATGCGGATGGCGGCGGTGGCGGGGATCGCGTTCATGGTCGCGCAGCCGCTGTTAAAGGATCGCCTGGGGCGGTATTTTGGAGGCGGACGGGTCCATCATATCGTGCTGCTGGACGACAGCTTTTCGATGGCCGACGCCTGGGGCAACACCACGGCCTTTGAGGAAGCGAAAAAAACCGTCAAAG
>JANRLT010000068.1 GCA_033762255.1 Pirellulales bacterium
GGCAGGTGGATGGCGCGGATTATATCGTCGTCGATTCCCTTCCCGGCACCGTGACGCCCGGACTATCCGGCGGCTGGACACTGGGCGACGGCAATTTTGACGGCATGATCACTGGCGCTGATTATTTGCCCATTGATAGCAACTTTGGCTCGGGCATCGGCAATCCGCTGGCGGTGCTGGACCTGCAACCGCTGGGCGTATCCCCGGTCCCGATCGCGCCGACAGTCACTAAAGAGCGGGTGACCAAAGAGCGTGGCGCGCCACGGACTCCACCCACACCAGCCGCGATCTTTGCCGATGAAGATGATTGGCGGGACGGTTTCGCCGGGAAAAAGAATAATTGGGATGGCGACGCGGACGCGCTCTTGGCGGGGGCAGTGTGGGAACTGCCTAGCGGTAAGCTGGGCAAGTCCCGGCAAACAACATCTGCCCGGGACACGCTGTTTGCGGTGGATCGCGAGTAAATAAAGAATAGAAAATAGAACAATGATGACACGGATGAAACAGATTGACGCGGATCAGAGGGATTTAGACTAGGCGACTCCGAGTGGGGCATATTACTCCCGCGTCGAACTACCGACCCCGCTCAGAAAGATTAACCCATGGCCGAGGAAACCAGCGAACACGCCCCCGATCCCAACACCTGGCGCGAGTTTCGCTATCGGCATTCGTCGAACCTGCCAGCGGTGCTCCGCGAGCTCCGTTGTTCGCTCCTGGTCAGCACCTACCAAGTGGGAAAGCTGCTGACAGTCGGCACCGTTACGCAACCAGACGGATCGGCGGCGCTTCACTTTTCCTTTCATAGTTATGATCAAGCGATGGGCGTGGCGGTCCGGCCCCATCGGCTGGCGGTGGGGGCAAAGTGCGCGATCTGGCTGCACGACGCCGCGCCGGATATCGCCCCGCGAATCACCCCGGCGGGACAATTTGACCGCTGCTATCTGGCCCGGCGGGCCTACGTGACCGGCGGCATCCACTGCCATGAGTTGGCCTGGGACGGAGGGGGGGAGTTATGGGTGGTGAATACGCTCTTTTCGTGTCTGGCGACGCTGGATGAGCGGCACAGCTTTGTCCCGCAATGGCGGCCGCCGTTTATCACGCAATTAGCCGGCGAAGACCGTTGCCACCTCAATGGCCTGGCCATGCGCGACGGCCGCCCGGGCTTTGTCACGATCATGGCCCCCAGCGACACGCCGGCTGGCTGGCGCGAGCGTAAGGAATCGACGGGGCTGGTGATGGATGTCGAGACCCGGCAACCCGTGACGCAGGGCCTGGCCATGCCGCATTCTCCCCGCTGGCACGACCGGGGGCTGTGGGTGCTCAACTCGGGATGCGGCACTCTGGAAAAGGTCGATCAGGGTTCCGGAAAACGCGACATTGTCGAAACGCTGCCGGGTTATACGCGCGGGCTGGCGTTTTCTGGCTCGGTGGCGTTTGTGGGCCTGTCCCGCATCCGCGAGACCAGCGTGTTTGGCGGCCTGCCCATCGCCCGCCAGCGCGAGTCGCTCAAATGCGGCGTGGGCGTGGTGGATCTCGCCGCGGGGCGCACCATCGCCACGCTCGAATTTGAGACCGGCGTCGAGGAGATTTTTGACGTGCAGGTCCTGCCCGAAACCCGCTGCCCGGCGATCTGCGGTCCCCGCCCCGACCAGGATGGCGCGCAGGACATGTGGGTGGTGCCGCAGGGGAAATAGCGTCTCGGACCAAAGTATTGGTTGGATACAATCACGGTCATATGTGGTCGTTGGGCTGAAATAGCCGATATGTTTTGTAGCCACCGCCAATATTAAAGGCGGAAAATCCATTCTGCAGCAGCACCCTGGTGGCTATGTAGCCACGTTGGCCCACCTGGCAATAAGCGGCGATTTTTTTGTCACGGGGGAGTTCGTGTAATCGCGACCGCAGGTCATCCACGGGAATATTGACAGCGCCGGGCAGATGCCCCGCGGCAAATTCGTGCGCCGTGCGCACATCCAACAAATACGGTTGTTCCACGACGGGAAGGGCCAAAACGTCCTCGACATTGAGTTGCGGATGTTCCCCCCGCAGCAGTCCTCCCGCGACAAAGCCAGCCATGTTGATTGGATCCTTGGCCGAGCCAAATTGCGGGGCATAGGCCAACTCCAGTTCTTCCAGGTCAAAAACGGTCATACCCGCTTGGATGGCCACGGACAGCACGTCGATCCGCTTATCGACACCGGCCCCGCCGACGGCTTGCGCCCCCAAAATCTTTCCCGCCGGATCGAACAATAACTTTAGCGTCATGGCTTCCGCGCCCGGATAGTATCCGGCGTGATGTGTCGGGTGCACATAAACTTTATGATAAGGCCGATTCGTTCTACGCAGAATTTTTTCCGATGCACCGGTGATCGCCGCGACACGGTCAAAAAAGCCGACGATCGCCGTCCCCTGCGTTCCGCGATAGCGGACTTTTCGCCCAAAGATATTGTCGGCGGCAATGCGGCCTTGACGATTGGCGGGACCCGCCAACGGCACCTGGGCCGGATCACCGGTGACGGCGTCCCGTGTTTCGATGGCGTCGCCTACGGCGTAAATATCCGGGTCGCTTGTCCGCAGATATTCGTCAACCTGAATGCCACCCCGGGGACCAACAAGCAGTCCCGCATCCACGGCCAGCGTGTTTTCAGGCCGCACCCCGACCCCCAGGATGACCAACTGGGCCGGCAATCGCTGGCCGGACTTTAGCCGAACAGCTAGTCCCTGGGGATCTTCCTCAAATGCGTCAGCCGCTTGGCCCAGCAACAGCGTCACCCCCCGCGCCGACAGCTCTTCAGTAATCGGCTGTGTCATTTCCCGGTCAAAGGGGGGCAGGACTTGATCCTGTAACTCGACCACGGTGGTGGAGATGCCCCGTTTAACAAAATTTTCAACCAACTCCAAACCAATAAAACCAGCTCCCACCACGACGGCTTGCGCGACACCCTGCTCGATTCGCCCCTTGATGTGATCCACGTCTTGCAAATTTCGCAAGGTAAAGATTCCCGGTAAATCAATACCCGGGATCGGAGGACGCAAGGGAGCCGCGCCGGGGGCGAGGATCAGTTTATCATAGGTTTCCTCGTATTCGCGGTTTGTGGCCAGGTCCTGGACACGGATTTTTTTGTGGAGACGGTCAATAGCCACAACCGTTGACCGCGTGCGCACGTCGATTTGAAAACGATCGCGCATGCGCCCCGGCGTGGTGACGAGCAGTTTTTCCCGCTGGGCGATCTCGCCCCCCAGATAGTAGGGGAGGCCGCAATTGGCGAAGGAGACATCCGGCCCCCGTTCGAACACGATAATTTGCGCGTCTTCGGATAAACGTCGGGCGCGGGCGGCCGCGGATGCGCCTCCGGCGACACCGCCAACAATGAGCAGTTTCATGAGCACACCTCCTGATTGCCGCAAGCGCGGCCGACAGACCCGGATACTTGATTCCACGGCATGCGGGCCAGGATCATCCCCATGCCGCAGGTATCCGTAAGACCCGCATACACCAGTCCAGCCCCAATAAAGGCCGACAAGCCCAGAAACGCCGGATGCACAAAAGAGAGCGCGATCCCCAAGAGCACCAGCGATCCCGCCGCGATCCGCACCTGCCGCTCTAGCGAAATGGCTTTGCGCCCCCGGACCACGGGGAGCCCGGCCTCCACGCAGGCCATCGTCCCTCCTTCGATGTTGATCACGTTGGAATAGCCCTCTTTGATAAACTTTTCGCATGCCTGTCCCCCCCGGCTGCCGGAACGACAGATCACATACAACGGCTCATTGGCCGGCCCGTTGCGGCTTTTCATGACCGCCGGGGCATCAAGCCGGTCAAGCGGAATATTCTTTGCATGTTCAAGATGGACCTCTTGAAATTCAACAGGCGTGCGCACATCAATCAGATCAATGCTGCTGCCAGCTTTGCAAAGATCGGCAAATTTTTGCGGTGTGATACTGGTGACGTTCATGACAAATTCCTTTCAATTGATGAACCGTGCAAAGAGTGGTAATATTCCGACATAACGATGTATGAATGCAAAAAAATTCAATGTTCTCCGCCGCCAAACCGCGCTTCCACGCACGCCATGATGTTCGCCAGATGTGGCTCGGCAATCTGGTAGTACGCCTTGCGGCCATCCTTTTCGACTTGTAAAAGGCCGCACCGCTGCATCAGCCGCAAATGCTCCGAAGCCATGTGGCTGGGAATCTCGCACGCCGCCGCCAACTCACCCACGGTGTACCTGCCCCGCAAGAGCATTTGCACCATTCGCAGCCGATGCGCGTGAGCGAGCGTCCTCAGGCATTCCGCGGCTTGGGCCAGGGCGTCCAGGGGCGTCAGCTTTGGCTGTTTGACGGGATTTTGTTTGGTGGCCATGCATCTGTTCCTTACATTCAATTATATCGGAACATCACGATACGTCAATAAGTCTATATGATTTTTGCGGCTACGCGCAGGCTGGCGGATTTACCTACTAAAAATTGACCGCTTTCTGATAAAAGGGAGGCAATAGTAAAAAATGGCATGCGTAAGAAGGGGAAGGTGCTGTTTTGCACCCCCGATTAGTCGCTTGAGCTAACCCCGGCCAAGGGCTGCAACCGCTTTGCGGTATTCAGGCAAACACCCGAAACCAGCATCCAAAAGACCAAACTCCACTGCTCCAAACTCCTCCCCGCTCAGCTATGCATTCGCGGTAGCGGATCGCCAGTTGCGATAATTTCAGCCTCTGCGGCGGAAAGTTCCCGCAGACGGGCCTGGACAGTCTC
>JANRLT010000069.1 GCA_033762255.1 Pirellulales bacterium
CCGGCTGACCGCCGAACATTGGGACCCCCAGGGAGATGAAGCGCTCTTTACCAAGTACCAGTACGCGCACGACGCGGCGGACGACCTGTTGGGAGTGTCGGAGCGGGTGACCGGCGGGAGCGCGTTGGTCCAGACGCACGCTTTTACGCGGGACGCGCGGGGTCGGCTGGCCACGTCGCAGCAGTTGGCGGGGGGCCGGGTGTGGGCGCAGCAGTTCGCCTATGACGACCTGAACCGCCGCGTCGCGCAGCGGGTCGAGCATTTTGGGGGGAGCGGCGGCGCCACGGTCATCCCCAGCGCGACTGTCACCACGGCGAATGGCACGCTCGTGGGCAGCCTGCCTGGCGACACGGTCACCGACTTTGCCAATCATTACAGCTACGACGCGCTGTCGCGGTTGACGCGGGTGACGCAACTGGACCGGACGGCGGAGGGTGGCACTGGCGTCCCGCCAGTGGGCCTCACATACGCGGCGGTCCTGGCCAAGGACGCGCGGCTGGAATATAACGCCCACGGCCAGTGGACGACGATCACCCGCGGGGAATCGGGCGTGTACGTGGCGGGGTTGACCAGCGCGACGTACGCGACGGCGGGGAATCCGGCCGAGGTCGCCACGTCGCGGTTTGAGTACGACGCGCTGGCCCGCAACACCAAGTTGACGCACAAGCGCGAATCGCAGTCCGGCTCGGCCGCGCTCAACACGTACACCTATGTGTTTGACGCGCAAAACCGGATCACGACCATGTCCAGCCTGGACGGGGGTAAGTCGTTCGGCTATGACGCGGCGGGGCAGTTGATCCTGGAAAACGCCGTCGGCGCGACGGAGCAGACCTACACCTATGACCTGAACGGCAACCGCGCGCGCACCAACCAAGGGGGCGTCAAACCGGTCGAGCACGCTCCGCAGAACCGCCTGTTGCGCGACGGGACGTACCAGTACGAGTACGACGCCGAGGGGCACCGCGTGAAACGGATCAAGCTGAACGCCGGGGGGCAGCCGACCCTCGAACGGGAGGAATTTAGCTACGACCCGCGCGACCGGCAGACCCTGGCCAGTCTGTATGACGCCACGGGCGCGCTGGTCACCGAGGTCGCGTACGAGTACGACGCGTTCAATAACCGCACGGCCAGGATCGAGCGGACGTTTAATCCCGGGACCGGCGCATTGACGGGCGTGATTGTGGAGCGGTTTGTGTATGACGGGGTGGATGTTATCATCGACCTGCGCGGAACTGGCGCGACCGAATCCGCCGCCGAGGCCGCGCTGGTGGTCAAGACGCGCTATCTCTGGGCGGATCACGCCCGCGCGGGGGAGACGAGTCTCTTGCTCGCCCAGGAAGATGTAGTGGCGTTGGCCACAACGCCCACGGTGGCGAATGTCCTTTGGGCGTTTGGCGACCACCAGGGGACCGTGCGGGACCTGGCCCGGCTGAAGGATACGGCGGGGGTTCTGACAATCCAAAAGGCCGCCCATTACAGCTTTGACGCGTTTGGCCGGTTCACGGGGGGGCAGGAACTCAACGCCGCGGGGACCGCGCTCGTCACCGTCACCGGACCGAGCGTGTTGGGCGCCAACTCCACCCGGTATCTGTACACCAGCCAGGAGTTGGACCGGTATCTGCGCACGTACCACTACAACCGTCGCGTCTACGACCCCGGCTCGGGCGTGTTCACCATCACCGACCCCATCGGATTTGCCGCCGGCGATACAAACCTCTCCCGCTACGTGGGGAATGGGCCGGTGAATAAGACGGATCCGAGCGGGTTGTATACTCCAAACATGGATGCAAATATGAGTGGCGATACTGTCATTTACAACAATATTCAACCTCAGCCATCACCTCCACCACCATCCCCGCCACCTCCTCCATCCATGGACGAATTGCAAAAATTGGCCCAAGGTTCTATCCGAGTTCTGCGTTCCCAGCGGGAAGAAATCTACAGGGAAGTTGCCGAGTTGGGCCAGCTAAATGAAAATGAGTGCACCACAGTGGAAGAGTTGCTTGCGAAATACAAAAAAATTAATGAAAAGTACAAAGCTTATTTGAATGAATTGGCGGTGGCCAACAAGCGCGCCAGCGATTTGATAACCGAGCGTACTATTCCTGGTGGCAGCCAGGATGAAGCGCTCATCAAGGAAATCAATAGTTTCGGACTCATCGATGGATTGACCTTGGATGAGGGCGCGACGGATAGTTTAGCGGCGACTTTCCGGGAGAATATGGAAAAAAGCAATGCCCAGGCGGAACGCTTAAAAACCATTGAGATCGCGCTCGAACGCACCCAAACCACGATCGAAGCCATTGAAACCGGCACCGCGGTCTATGGAGGGGTCACTCAACTCGCCAAATGCGGTTTCAAGGCGACCTTGGCGCATTGGATCAAAAGCGAAATCAAGAACCAAGCCACGCAGTATGTGATGAACAATTATGTGGCCAAGGAATTGGAAGCGGCGGGAATTGATCCCAATCAAGTTGCTTTGGGTATGCGGGCCTTTGCGGCACTCCAAAGCGTTTGTTTCGTTGCGGGAACCCAAGTGGTAATCCTGCCACCGCCAAACGACGTAAAATCCACCGATAATACTGTTCCACACGCCACGGGCGTGCCGTTCCCGTTGGCCTCCGCCGCCGCTCTTGTGGGCCTTGGGCTGGTTTGGCAGAATAAACAAAAGACATCCCAACGGCAAAAATCCCAACACACTTTGCGGCGCAAATCCCGCCCGGGTGTTCCAGTGCGTGTGGAATCTCAAGCATCTTCCGATGACATGGACCCAACCTGGCCTCCCGCAGCGAAAGACTCTCTGGGTGCAACCACACCGGAAAGCTCTTTAGTCACTGCGTTGGCGACCAAACTACCCGCCACCGTAACTTCTGGTGATAACAAGGCAACTCTTGCGCCTAGCGGCATGACTTCACCCACCCTAGCTCCCGGCCGGCACGGTATTTGGGGGGGTGTGGCGTTGCTGCTGTTGGCCATCATGGCGGCCTGCGGATTCCCGCTCATGCGCGGCGCGTTAGAACGCGCGACCGTTTCAGCCAGCCTGCCAGCCCACGCGGCTAACCGGTTAGCCACCAAAAACATCGAGGACATCGTTCCCGGCGACATGGTCTGGGCCGCCGATCCCCAGTCGGGAGTTTCCGGGCCGCGACGCGTGGTTGAGGTTTATCGCAACCCCACCCATGAACTGCTGCATCTGACTCTACGCGGGGAGTCGAATGGCAAAAATCTACCGGAATTCAGCTTCGTCACCACGCGCGAGCATCCGTTCTGGACAACAAATCGGGGCTGGGTCGCGGCGGGGGAACTGGTCCCGGGGGACAACGTGCGGCGGCTGGACGGCACCGTGGGCCAGGTCTTGGGGAGCGCGGTGCAAACGCTACCCACGCCGATCACGGTGTATAATTTCCAGGTCGAGGGCCTCCACACGTATTTTGTTCTGCCGGTGGCGGAGGGCACGCCAGTTGAACAAGACGTTGCCGGACTGGCGTTCTTGGTGCATAACAGTTGTCGTGATCCAGAAACTGGAAGATTTGCCACTGATCCAAATAAACCACCGGAATCTCCAAAGGGTCCACACGGAAATACGGCCGATGACCGTCCCGCCACGCGTTATAAAAAGTATGATAAAGATGGCAATTTCCGTAAGCACGGTGTCACGCAGCACGAGGATCCTAGCAAGCGTTACTCAAAAGCAGAAATTGACGGTGGTCGCGTAGATGATGTAGATCGCGGACCACGCAAAGATATGTTGAAAGATGAACGGCGTGAAGTCGAAACCAATCCCGGACCAGACAATCACGAACCCTGGGCGGGTAAGAATAAACCGAAATAGGTCAAGGATTCGCATGGCAACTGATACTATTACACTCGGCGTGCAAGCGGGAGATGAAGAGGCTGGTGATACCATGAATGGCTACTTTATGCCGCTGCGCAAATTGTTGGCAAAGAATTGCGTTGGTCCATACAGCACCGCAATCGCTGAATTCTCTTTAGTGCTGCGCATTGATGGCAAGATATCGTATTGGAATTTTGAAGGCTGCGATAGGCTGCGAATTAATCATCGCTGTCGCTACATCACAATTGATATTGGCGTTCCCGAGTCGCGCTGGAGGAATAGCGATCCGACTAGTATCGCCAATTATTTGGTGGATTGTGTCGCCGAAGGACTGAAAATGATGGTTGCCAAACTCATAAAGTCCAAAATTGAAGTAGCTGAAGCGCAACTTTTCGCGGATTTTGAGACAGTTCGTAACGAGTATTTGAGAGAATTTCCAAAATCTACGGAGGAGACTTAGACCAGAATATTTTGGTTAGCATTCTTATTTTAGGCAACAGTCGCCGCGGTTCATCACCAATGCTTTTAAGGATAGCCGGCGGGGCGATCTTGTTTGGGCCGCCGATCCCCAGTCGGGAGTTTCCGGGCCGCGACGCGTGGTTGAGGTTTATCGCAACCCCACCCGCGAACTGCTGCATCTGACACTACGCGGGGAGTCGAATGGCAAAAATCTACCGGAATTCAGCTTCGTCACCACGCGCGAACATCCGTTCTGGACAACCAATCGGGGCTGGGTCGCGGCGGGGGAACTGGTCCCGGGCGACAGCGTGCGGCAGCTGGACGGCACCGTGGGCCAGGTCTTGGGAAGCGCGGTGCAAACGCTACCCACGCCGATCACGGTGTATAATTTCCAGGTCGAGGGCCTCCACACGTATTTTGTGCTGCCAGGGGCGGAGGGCACGCCAGTTGAACAAGACGTTGCCGGACTGGCGTTCTTGGTGCATAATGCGAATGGGAAAAGCTGTGCTAAACAAGATCCGCCAAACAAATACGGATCAAAAGGGAAACCGGATCACCAACAGAAAGTTGATGAGCTGGAATCCAAAGCAAGAGGCGAGGCAAAAGAAGGTGAGACTGTGTTACGCGAACGCAAGTTGCAAGGCCATGATTCAAGCCGAATCCCAGATGTTCAGATTGTTGACCCTGCGGGAAGAGCAAGGAAAACTCTTGAAGCAGAACGGCATCCCAACAGAAATCGAAATCTTCAGCGTGAAGAAGAATACAACGGTCTTGGGTTAGAAAACGAAACACATGGTTTATAGTAATATGCCGCAAACTGATGCGTTCATGAGCGAGTCAGATGTCGAGGAGATAGTATGCGAGCTATTTGCTAATAATTGCCTAATAATACCTGATCTTGTAATGAATACGCCGGAAGTAAAGACAGTCGGTTCAATGAATGTTTTTAAACAGATTCGTAGTACAGAGGGTGCAGTTCACTTTTTTGTTATTTCGGACTTATGGATTGTATGTCCACTTGAATATGGGAGCTTTCCTAAAGACGGAAAAAAAATTATTTTATTAGACAGAGATCGGGTGGACCTGCACTTACATTATATGCCCCAAGTTATTTTGGCAATCATGGTCAAACAACAACAATTCATCATGGCTTTGTTGCATATGACAATACTTTTTGGAATTCACTGATTAAGGCCAATGATAAGCCTTGCAAAGCTCTTAAGTTGATGTATAAACGTGTTGTTGATAAATTGCGTGACAAAGCAGACATAATTCGAGGAAAGAACAGGCTTTATCTCATTGCCAAAGGCGCAAAGTCTCTATTGGAAAAAGGATGGCGATTAGGACCACCTTTTAGCGAGTAGCTGTAGTTAAGCCCTGTGCTAAAAAATATAGCAGTCCTCGAAAAGTGTACGCTCAGCTCACAATCCGGCGGAGTAGGGGGAAAGGGGCTCTTCGCTTGTACCATACACTCCTCATATAACTCTTGCCCGACTAATGAAGTGCCAGCAACCTGATTTACCTGTGCGGTACATAATGTGACTGAATGGACGCCTGACCGGGCGTACCGACCGCAACGGCAACCTGCGGGAATTTACCTATGACAACCTGGACCGGCTGACCGCCGAACATTGGGACCCCCAGGGAGATGAAGCGCTCTTTACCAAGTACCAGTACGCGCACGACGCGGCG